>JAIBDK010000263.1 GCA_024679435.1 Gammaproteobacteria bacterium
ATCGCCCGGCTTAAGAGTTTTACTTCGGAAAATAGGATTTTGTTCGGTTGGCCAATGCCACCAGCGACAACATAACCGGAACTTCAACAAGAACCCCAACCACAGTGGCCAAGGCCGCTCCGGAATTGAGTCCGAACAGGCTGATTGCGACAGCAACCGCGAGCTCGAAGAAATTCGAAGTTCCTATCAAAGCCGCGGGTGCGGCTGTTGTGAAAGGTATGCGCCATAAATAGGCCCAGCCATATGCAATAAAAAATATGCCATAACTCTGAATCAGTAATGGTATTGAAATAAGCAAAATTATCAGCGGTTTCTCGAGAATAGTTTCCGCCTGAAACCCGAACAATAATATGATTGTTGCTAATAGTCCTATGACAGAGAAAGGTTTAACCTTGGCAGTAAATCGTGAAATCTGATTCTGATCTCCTCCCACGTCCAGTTTTTTTCGGGTGATGTACCCGGCACCCAGAGGAATAAGCACATACAAAACCACGGACAGTAAAAGCGTTTCCCAGGGCACCACAATATTGGCCACCCCCAAAAGAAACGCAGCGATTGGCGCAAACGCGACGATCATGATTATGTCATTTATTGACACCTGAACCAGCGTGTAGTTTGCATCGCCATCAACCAACTGACTCCAAACAAATACCATGGCAGTGCACGGCGCCACGCCCAAAAGAATCATCCCGGCGATATATTCCTTAGCGCTTTGAGGGTCCACTAGCCCGGCAAATATATATTCAAAAAACAACACGCCCAATACCGCCATAGTAAATGGCTTGATCAACCAGTTGACCACAAGGGTCACACACAATCCTTTAGGTTTTTTGCCTACGTTTCTCAGAGAAGCGAAGTCGACGTTCACCATCATGGGGTAAATCATGACCCATATAAACACCGCGATAATAAGATTGACTTTGGCATATTCAATAGTTGAGATGACATTGAACAGATCCGGAATTACTATCCCCAAACCAATTCCCAGAGCAATACACAACGCAACCCAAACTGAAAGATAGCGCTCAAAAACACCCATGGGGGATGAAGATTTAGTGGTCATTTGATTTTATATTGAGTGAGTTATACGTTACTGCACATGGCGAGGTGACAAGAGATAGGATTCACTCTGACCTGCTCACTCACCATTCCTCAACGGCAGTTCTTAAATCAACTTCAAAGCTCCATCCATTGGGCCTCTGAACATGTAAATTCCAGTACGCATCAGTCAACGCATCAAGGCTGATAAACCGACTTTTCATTTCCTCATCCGGCTCACTGTCAAATCGACTGAACCATTTATCACCAGCAATTCCGCCATCAATAATGACATGGCCGACATGCAACCCTTCGCCCCCATACTCCTTAGCCATCGCCTGAGCCATAGTTCGCAATGCCGCCTTGCCTGAATTGAAAGCACCAAAGCCAGCTTTTCCTCTCAACGAAGCGCTGGCGCCGGTAAAGATAAGGGTTCCTCCACCCGGCAACATCTGTCGGGCACATTCCCGGCCAAACAGAAAGCCACCAAAACACAGAATACGCCACGCCTTCTCAAAATAATCGGCATTCATTTCCCGTAACGAACCCGGCGTGCTGTTACCAACATTATAAACCGCAAGATTTATCGTGCCGGTTCCCACGCTCTGAGCCAACTCAAACAGATCAGACACGCTGTCCTCTCTGGTTGCGTCGCAAACTACCGCAGTTGCAGTTCCGCCCTGATCATGTATCACATCGGAAATGACTTCCAGTTTTTCAGCAGATCTCCCCGCTATAAACACGTGTTGTCCTTCCTTCGCAAAACGTTTACTCAAAGCCCCGCCAAGCCCTCTTTCCGGACCAACCCCAAGGACAATAGCTTTTGGTTTGTTAATTGTGGTCATAGTTTTCCTGACAGTTTATCTCAAGTCTGCAATAGTACGCTGATATCAATTTTTGTGCATACGTATAAATGCTAAATTGCTATGATAGCCGGGATCACAAAACAAGAACACATACAGGCATGCTCAAACGCCCCCACAATCTTACACTTGGAAATTGGCGAACACATCCGTTCAGTGAATGGTCATTTCAGAATGTACGCGAAATAATTGCCGTTGCCGATATTAAACACAACCCGAATAGCGTTCATACGCCATTGGAAAACATTCAGAATCTGGGAGAAATGATCGTCAATTTTCCCGAAGTTCGTTGCCCGCTAACCGCATTGCTCCAATTCAGCCACACCGATGGCTTACAGGTCATGAAAAACGGCAAACTAATCTATGAATGGCATGCCGATCATTTCGACAGCAGCAAACCTCATATCCTTTTTTCAGTAAGCAAGTCTGTTACGGCCATGCTGGCGGGAATACTGGAATCTGAAAATCTGTTTGACAGCAGTAAAAACGTCATCGACTACCTTCCGGGAGCAAAAGGCGGAGTCTATGAAAATTGTAGTATGAGAAATATTCTGGACATGACCGTAGCGCTTGATTTCGAAGAAAACTATACCGATCCTGAGAGCGAATATATTCAATATCGAATGGCGACAGCCTGGAATCCCACCGATCAGACAAATCCGGGGCCGGGGTTGGAAGAGTTTCTTTATTCTCTAAAACAATCAACCGCCCCCCACGGACAATCATTTCTCTATCGATCTCCTAATTCTGATCTGCTCGGACTGGTGCTGGAACGTGCCGCCGGTGCACCACTGGCAGAGCTTTTGTCAAAATTTCTTTGGCAACCCATGGGGGCCCGCGATGATGCCTATGTAACGGTGGATCAGAATGGCCTTGCCAGGGCCGCCGGTGGGATTTGCGTCACCCTCCGTGACTTCACCCGCCTTGGTCAGTTGTTTCTGCGCGAAAAACAGTTAAGCACTGAAGTGAACGACGATCACGTATTATCCAGTAACTGGTTAAAAGACACCTTCACCGCAGGAGACAGGGATGCATGGACAAGGGGAAACTACGCCCAACGCATGCCTGACGGAAAATATCGAAACAAATGGTATCAGTCCGGTGATGAAGACGACTCAATCAGCGGAAGAGGGATATACGGACAACAAATCTATATCAACCCCTCAAGATCCACAGTGATCTCACGTTTCTCTTCGTCTCCAGATCCTCTTAACGATACGACAACCGATGCCTGCTTCAAAGCATTCGGTCAAATTGCCAGAGAAACCGGGTGACCTTTCTCCCAGAGGCCGAGGTTAATCGAACAGCTGATTGACAACCCAGTTTGAAAATGCGTGAACTGCAAATTCATCGGGTGCAAATCTGCCCCCGGGTTGATTAAAAATCTTACCTTGCTGCTGAAATTCACATATGGTGTTGTCTTCGACTGTCGCCTGTTGCCAGCGTTTCACATAATCAACCAGCTTATTTTCAAAGTCTGGGCGCGCCATCGTTGATTCCGGGAAACAGGCTCCTAGAGTCAAATCAGTTCGATCTACGGCTGAGGGCTTAAACCCAAGCCACCACATGCAATCCTGGGCAAATACAAACTGTGTTGACGGAAAAAGAAGGGTGAAATATGCGCCGGACCGCCCCATTTCATTCAATCCGTCTATTTGAGCAAAAGGCGTTTCGTCTCCCGGGAAGGTAGCGACACTATTTTCGTCTTCAACTAATAAACCGGTCCAACTCATAGTCGTTTTCAACGGACTTGAATCCTGCCGCCCCAGGGTATAACGATGCACCGTTCCGGTATGGTAAGCCTCGAGCGCATTTTCGGCCAGCAACTTCCAGTTACTGTTCACTTCAAAATTCAGAATATGAGCAAGTCTCATCTCACAGGTTTTGTGTTGAGTGAACATATCAGGGAAATTTCCCAGACAGGCTTCAAAAGAAACTGGAGATGGATCATAGTTTATAAAAATAAAACCAGCCCAAATTTCTAGAGGGATTTCCAGCAATGGAAAGTTCTCTTTTTGAAAGCCGACCACATTTTCCATCTGAGCCGAACCGATTAATTCTCCGCTCAGCTGATACACCCAGCTGTGATAAGGACACACAATTTTTGCACATTGCCCCTGACCGCTTAACAATCTTGAGCCCCGATGTCGGCAGGTATTTGCATACGCCTTAATCTCATCATTTTCTGTTCGAATAACAATAACCGACCCACCTAACCCGTCGTAACAAAAGTACTGCCCCCTTTTTTCAATAGACTCAACACGTCCGACGAACTGCCAGTTTTTC
>JAIBDK010000276.1 GCA_024679435.1 Gammaproteobacteria bacterium
ACGACACACTCCCGAATTACACAGCATGAAAGAGATCGGGCTCGAATAACGGATTCTCTGATACGGGTTTCTGTGGGGTTAGAGCATGTTGGGGATATTATCGGAGATCTTGAACTAGGGCTCAACAAACTGAAAACACCCGCGGAAAAAAGCAGCGCAAAGAATCCGAGAGAGTAATGCGGGTTATTAAAACCAAAATTATTTAACGGACCAACGGTTTGAGATTTTTGTAGCGTGGAATCTTGTTGACATATGATTCTACCGGATCCTGAAGGCCTCTTATTTCCGCATCGGTGAGATCGCGAACTGATTTTGCAGGCGAACCCAGAATCAACGTTCCGTCAGGGAAAGTTTTGTTTTCAGTAATAAGCGCATTGGCACCAACCAGACAATTTTTCCCTACCACGGCATTATTAAGAATAATACTACCTATTCCAATGAGACTGCCTGATTTGACCCGGCAGCCATGCAGCATGGTGCTATGTCCTACTGTTACACCATCCTCTATAACCAGCGGGCAGCCCGGATCGGTATGCATTACGCTGCAATCCTGAACGTTGGATCGGTTACCTATGTGGATTAACTCATTATCGCCACGCAATACCACATTGAACCAGATGCTGGCATGTTCACCAATATTGATCCAGCCAATTAAATCTGCAGATTGCGCGATAAAGCTGGATCCGGCGATCTGGGCAGGGGGCTTGTCGTCCAACGTATAGATCATGGTCGAGGCTTCTGAATTGTCAAAATATGGGGCAAAATGGTGATTACATAAGCAGGGGTTTATTGAGATCCTGAATGTCTTTTTGATGATTGAATATACCCGTGGAAAACAGGCTGGACAGGCGTTCAACCAGCGGTTGTTTTTCAGAATACTCGATCAGAATAAGGTCAGTTTCTTCCCGTTTCATCATCAGATAATCATCACTGGTTTGCAGTGTATCCACCAGACCCAGTTCCAGTGCTCTGGTGCCCAGCCAGTGTTCTCCGGTTGCAACTTTGTCGATGTCGAGCTCGGGTCGTTGGCTTTTGACAAATTCCTTAAAAAGGCGATGGGTGTCTTCCAGTTCTTCCTGCATTTTGGCGCGACCTTTATCAGTGTTTTCGCCAAACATGGTTAAAGTTCTTTTGTATTCTCCCGCAGAAAGCTGCTCAAACTCGATGTTATTTTTTTTCAGCAGTTTATTTAAATTGGGGATCTGGGCAAGAACCCCGATGGAACCGATAATCGAAAATGGCGAAGCAATAATCTTATTGGCAACACAAGCCATCATGTATCCGCCGCTGGCGGCAACTTTATCGACCGCCACCGTGAGAGGGATTTCCCGGTCTCTAATGCGTTGCAACTGAGATGCGCCCAATCCATAGCCGTGAACTGTTCCACCGCCACTTTCAAGTCGAACCAGAACTTCATCATCTTTTGTGGCGACGGTTAACAATGCGCTTATTTCTTCACGCATTGTCTCCACGCTGCTGGCCTTGATGTCTCCATCAAAATCGAGAACAAAAAGTTTTTTCCGTTGAAATTGTTCGTCATTTGAGGAGTTGGAAGATTTGCTAGCCTTTTTCTCTGCTTTAGCCTGCTCCTTGTGTTTTTTCTTTTCCGCTTTCATCTTCATTTTCATGCCGGCATCAGTGAGTGTCGCTGCACACAAAGTTGTTTCCATTTCCTCAAACTGTTTGTTCAGGTGAGTGATTTCAAGGTGTTTATCTGCGGATTTTTTTTGACGCATTGCCAAGGCGGCAAGACTTCCCGCTGCAATCAGAATAGCAGCTACAATTGTGATGGCTTTGGCAAGAAAAAGACCGTAGTCTGCAAAATATTCAATCATATTATTTCGTTTTTGTAAGGTGTGTTGATTCAGGCTGATAAATTTGGAAAAGCATGATTTTAGCCGGCGAGTTTGGCCCAGGTATCACGAAGTGTGACAATTCTATTGAAAATCAGCTTCCCGGCACTACTTTCCTTGTCGGGATAAAAATATCCGGTCCTTTCAAATTGATAACGAGTATCTGAAGAAGATGTAGAAAGGCTCATTTCTACTTTGCAATTCTCAAGAACTTCCAGCGATTCAGGGTTGATAGAGTCGGTAAACTCCTTTGTTTTGTCTGCCAGAGGGTTAGCCTGCGAAAAAAGCCGATCGTAGAGACGGATTTCCGCATTGGCACAATGGTTAGCAGAAACCCAGTGAATAATTCCTTTGATCTTGCGGCCGACGGGTTGGTTTCCGCCCCTTGTTTCAGGATCGAATTGAACTCGTAACTCAATAGCCTGTCCAGTCACATCTCGTATCACATCAGTGCACTTTACAATAAACCCATAGCGTAATCGCACTTCCCGCCCTGGGCCCAAACGGAAGAACTTTTTGGGTGGCTCATCCATATAATCATCGCGGTCGATATAAATTTCACGACTTAATGTGATTTTACGTGTGCCCATGTCTGGATTTGCGGGGTGATTAGGGACGTCCAAAATTTCAGATTCACCTTCAGGATAGTTCTCAATTACAACTTTTAAAGGTCGTAGAACTGCCATAGCTCGCGGTGCGACAGGATCCAGGTCTTCACGGATGCAGTTTTCCAGCACACCCATCTCTATGATATTGGATTTTTTTGTAATGCCTACCGACGCGATAAAGTTACGAATAGATGCTGGGGTATATCCACGTCTGCGTAGTCCTGAGATAGTCGGCATCCGAGGATCATCCCAGCCATGCACATATCCTTGCTCCACCAGTTGCGTAAGCATGCGTTTGCTCATCACCGTGTAATTCAGATTGAGTCTGGAAAATTCGATCTGACGTGGTTTGCTGGGTACGGAGAGGTTTTCAATAAACCATTCGTACAGTGCCCGATGGTCTTCAAATTCAAGCGTGCAAAGTGAATGAGTGACGCCTTCAATAGCATCTCCCTGCCCGTGCGCAAAATCATACATGGGATAGATGCACCACTTATCACCGGTGCGCTGATGGGGGTGATGACGAATCCGATACAGTATCGGATCTCGCAGATTGATGTTTGGAGAACTCATGTCAATTTTAGCTCTCAATACATGTTCGCCATTGGCGAATTCACCAGCTCGCATTTTAGAGAACAGGGCAAGATTTTCCTCGATGCTGCGATTTCTATAGGGGCTGTCTGCTCCAGGCTCGGACAATGTTCCTCTGAGGTTTCTAATTTCATCAGCACCCAGGCTGTCAACATAAGCCAGACCCTTTCGAATCAATTCTACAGCGTAATCATGAAACTGTTCAAAATAATCTGAAGCGTGGGCGATTGCTGTCCATTTGTAGCCAAGCCACCGGACATCTTCTTCGATAGCAGTAACGAATTCAGCGTCCTCTCTGACCGGGTTGGTATCATCAAAGCGAAGCGTACATTTCCCCTGGTAATCATCTTTTATACCGAAGTTCAGCCAGATCGATTTGGCATGACCGATATGCAAATAGCCATTTGGTTCT
The DNA here is from genome assembly GCA_024679435.1 of Gammaproteobacteria bacterium. GTDB lineage: Bacteria > Pseudomonadota > Gammaproteobacteria > Arenicellales > Poriferihabitantaceae > JAIBDK01. Next base: position 3,465 of record JAIBDK010000276.1, read on the forward strand.
GGTGGAAAACGAGTAACAATTTCGGTATGTTTTCCCGAGGACAGGTCTTCGTCAATAATTTGTCGGATGAAATTTACGGGTTTTACGTCTTCGGTCATGAAGGGTTTTGAGGGGTTTTTGACGGGCGTGGAGTATATCTAAATTATTACATGCATACGAGTTTTAGCGGAAAGTATCTAAGAGGGATTGCGCCTTTTTGTCTCAAATGGTAACCATAGGAGGAATGATTTCAGTTTTGCTCATTAAAAGCCTGTTTAGTCGTTGTCTGTTAAGGACAGTAACCTGAGGCGCGGTCGTCCAGTTTTCAATCGATAATTTCTATAGATCTACTAACTTTGTACAGGGATACCAGCGCTCGTACTTCGGCCAGGTGCTGAAGGAATTGTTCGCTGCTCGATACCCTAGATCCATCAAAATCGAACCGGATTGAAATACTTATAATCCTGTTAACGTGTTCGACCCAATAACCAAATTGCAGTAGACTGTTTTAATCAAAAACATACCTCGTGGGAAATAACTATGAAACCATCTATTTTGATTGCAGCACTTACTGTCGTACTGACCGGGTCTCTTTACTTTAATTTTAGTGAACAGGCCAAAGCTCA
>JAIBDK010000423.1 GCA_024679435.1 Gammaproteobacteria bacterium
ACATCTTGTCGGAATGGTGAGTAGTGACATCAAAACCATTTCCATCTAAATAATCCACCCATCCTTGACAGCAACCACATGAGGGTGATTTCCAGACATCTATCTTTATGTTGTCTGCAATTACTGGCCCAATTTGGAACAGCATGACAACCAAGCTTATGTAGAATTTAAAAAATGGTCTATTTTGCATAGGAGGCGCCTTTGTCATTTGATATTGAGGAAGATAATGAGTATGTGTCCATAAATACTGTTGTGGTAAATATTTGAGCGGAAATTGTTGTTTGTTTATAAAACCATTGAACCAGACTACTTTTCTATTTGCTGGAAAAGTTTGCTTTCTTTCCTAAACCACCATAGTAGTGGCGTATCGTGCAAACCCAGGTAAACCCGGCCGGTTTTGGCAAGGCGGGGCTCGGAGACGAAACGATATAATTTTTTCTAAGCAACGCAAATCTCTCCTTGGTACATTTTCATCTGGCAATGAAAAGCATATTTTCCTTCACTTAACGCCGGTAATTTTATCGTTACGATTTTGTTAAGCCTCAGGTTTTTACTTATATTTAAATCGGGTATCAAAAGCATTTCTGCGCACGGCGATGGATCCTTTCGAAGAAAAGTAAGCGTCGCGGTTGTATCCTTTTTGATTTTAATCCGAGCCGGCGTATATGTGCCGCTTTCCACTGTGATCATCAGCTGGTCGTCTTTTATTGAAACTTCTTTGGGCCTGTAAATCCAGAACCACCAGATGATTAGGAGTATCGTGGCAATTCCGAGTACGTTGGCAAATATCATCGTTATTTTGTGCCGAATTTTAATCAGATTGTGGTTTAAAGAATCTCAGCCGATTGGCATTCATAACTACGGTTAGAGATGAAAATGCCATCGCCGCACCTGCGATAACTGGACTTAATAATATGCCAAAAAATGGGTAAAGAATACCCGCTGCGACAGGAACCCCGGCAGCGTTATACATAAATGCGCCGAACAGATTTTGTTTAATATTTCGCAAAGTAGTCTTGCTCACGGCGATGGCGTCAGCTAACCCGTGAAGCGATCCACGTATCAGGGTAATATCGGCACTCTCAATCGCTATGTCAGTGCCGGTTCCTATCGCGAAACCGACATTGGCCATCGCAAGCGCTGGGGCATCATTAATTCCATCCCCTGTCATGCCGACGATCTCGTTTTCCGTCTGAAATTCGATAATTTTCTGCGTTTTATCTTGCGGTAAAACCTCTGCGAAAAACTCTGAGATGCCAACCTTTTTTGCTACGGCTGCAGCGGTTGCCCGATTGTCACCGGTCATCATAACAACACGAATACCATTTTTCTTGAGTCGCTCTATCGCTTTAATAGAATCTTCTTTAATTGGGTCAGATACTGCAATGATGCCCATGAGTTTTCCATCTGCGGCAATGAACATTGGCGTTTTAGCCTGCGATGCTAAAGACTGCACGTGTTCTAAATGGGCGGCTATACTGATATTTTTCGATTGCATTAATCGTTCGTTGCCAAATAAAAGATGTATTCCATCGACATCACCCTCAACTCCGTGCCCGGGAACAGCATTAAAGTTGCTTGCGGTATTGCCCTCAATCCCCTGTTCTTTTGCGCTTTCTGCAATAGCAACGGCTAAGGGGTGCTCTGAACCTGACTCAAGGCTTGCAGCAAGCCTCAGAACTTCTTCCTCATTTTGAGTTCCGGCCAAGATCAGGTCTGTGATCTCTGGTTTCCCCACGGTAATGGTTCCGGTTTTATCTAAAACCATGACAGTGATTTTCGATGCGTTTTGGAGCGCTTCTCCACTTCGGATTAGCACTCCAGCCTCTGCTGCTTTACCGATCCCAACCATTACTGACATCGGTGTCGCAAGCCCAAGTGCGCAAGGGCATGCGATAATTAAAACAGTTGTTGCTGATACCACTGCAAACGCAACAGCTGGCGGCGGGCCAAAGTTGAGCCAGTACAGGCCACTCGCAACCGCTATAATCATGATTGTCGGGACAAAATAACCAGAGACCACGTCTGCGAGGCGTCCTATCGGTGGTTTCGAGTTCTGCGCCTGTTTCACCATGCTTATAATTTGCGCCAGTGCGGTATCCTTGCCTACGCGGGTAGCTCTGAACAGGATCGACCCCGCCTTATTAAGTGTCCCTGTGGCGACAGAATCTCCTTCGTGCTTTTCTACCGGCATTGGTTCGCCAGTGAGCATTGATTCATCGATCGTCGTATTTCCTTCAATAACCTGACCATCCACAGGAATTTTTTCCCCAGGTCGGATTTTTAAAATATCATCAAGCCTTACATCTTCAATAGCAATGTCTATTTCTTTGCCGTCTCGGACAACAAGCGCTGTTTTTGCTTGCAGTCCGATAAGTCTCTTGATCGCTTCTGAAGTTCTGCCTCGAGCCTTTATTTCTAATGCGAGGCCGAGGTTGATGAGTCCGATA
>JAIBDK010000312.1 GCA_024679435.1 Gammaproteobacteria bacterium
CTGTCAAGAAGAAGAAATGATAGTACAAGAATTTAACAACGATGTTACTGTCAGCGCACATCAAGCAAATCATGGCAAAATCAAAAGGGGTTGCGGCAACGCGAAGATAACGCCTAAATACTCGCAGACACAACTCACCACCAAGAATCAAAAATCAGACTTCCACCGTTTCCAGCCGAGGTTCATCGCGGCCAAGTTCTTCTTTACGTTTTATTACGTATGCCTCCAGTTCTTCCTGAATGGATTGATCCAGCTCGGGAGCCTGATATTCCCGAAGCGCTTTCTGCCAAATCTCTGTCGAACGCATAGTGCTATCTTTAGCGCCTGCAGCCTGCCAGTTTTCATTATTTTGCCAGTCGCTTAGAAACGGTTCGTAAAATGCAGTCTTATAACGCGCCATTGTGTGCTCACACCCAAAAAAGTGTCCTCCCGGACCCACCTCATCTATAGCTTCAAGACCGAGCTCTTCATCGGTAATTTTGATTGGCTGCAACATTGCAATCATGTGTTGAAGCATTTCACAGTCAGTAACAATTTTTTCCAAGGAAGCGACGAGGCCACCCTCAAGCCAGCCGGCAGAATGGTAAATGAAATTCCCATGACCCATAACCGCACCCCAAAGGGCCATCTGAGTTTCCCAGACCGCCTGACCGTCTACAACATTCGATGCATTACAGGCACTGGTCCTATAAGGCAAACTATATCGTCGTGCTAACTGCCCGCCGGCAAGATTCGCCAGCGCATTCTCCGGCGTACCAAATGCCGGTGATCCGGAACGCATATCAACATTAGAAGTAAAACCGCCATAGGCGACCGGTGACCCGGGTCGGGTCATCTGCAACAAACTGATTCCCAACAAGGCTTCGGCATTCTGCTGAGCCAGGGCGCCGGCCATGGTAGCCGGGGTCATGGCGCCCATCAAAGTGAACGGAGTGACAACAACGGGTTGTCCCAGCATTGAAAGCTGCATCGCGCCATAAGCCATGGAATCATCCAGCTTTCTGGGTGAATTGACGTTAATGTTTGTCATTACCGTCGGCAGAGTTTTCATTTCTTCAAAAGACACGCCTTTGGCAATGGCTGCCATTTCCACCGCATCCTTGACTCTTCCACCCCCAATTCCAATTGTAAAAAACGGCTTATCACTTAATGTAAGATTGAGAAGGGTTGTATCGAGATGTCGACTGTTAGGCGGCAAGTCAGTAGTGGCCACCCCCTGAGTTCCAATAAAACTAACAGCGTTAAAAAACTGCCCCAGAGAGATGATTTTTTTATAGTCTGCAACGGTTCCTGCCCGCCTTCCGCTAATACAATCGTGCACGTTGGGCGGACCAGAAACCAGGCCAAAATTAATTGCATTCCCTCCAACCCTGATCGCATTATCCGGATTACGAGGCGTGACCGTAAATTCTGTGGGGGCGCTGGAGATGGACTCATGAACCAGTCCCCGATCCATTTTTACTATGGCGCTGGAATTATTGAGCGACTCCACAATGGCCCCGCCTTTGCGAAACATATCAAGCGCCTGCCCTCCGAGCACCTCGATCCCCTGCTCCTCCAAAATTCTCATGGACGCATCATGAATTTTCTCAACCTGTTCTTGACTCAAAGGTTCGATAGGAGAAAATAGGTTTTCTAGTTGACAACGAGGCAACTGCGAAATTACAGTTTCTACTTGACGAGAGTCCGCATTTTTTTCACGGCGACTTCGACGCCCCTGACTTCGTGCCATTCGATATCCTCTTTTTTACCTATATTTATCAACTGACGCCACTAAGCGCACCTGAACCTTGATTTAAGGTTCCCCGTTTAACAAGGATTACAGTTTCAGATGAATTATTAGCCTGACGGACCGAATCAGCTATAACATTACGGACACTTTTTGATATATTTGAGCGACTGCGTTATCAACCAATCACCAGCTCGCTCTAAACACACGCAACCGTTCACCAATGCCCCATTCATCGCCCTTGCATATTGTATTTTGTCTATTTCCGGGTCACCCACTATTTTGCCTTGCCTCAGCACTGGACGTATTAAGGCACGCCAACCGGAAATCAGGTAAAACAGTATACCGATGGTCAATTGTCACTGAAGACAACCAAATAGTAACGGGCAGCAATAATCTGCCCATAAACCCTACTGCAAAGGTGAACGAACTCGCAAACGTCGATCGTGTTTTCCTTGTAGCCGGCTTTTACCCGGAGAAACTAAGGGCACCAAATATTGCTAACTGGTTACGCAAGAACGCTACCGACGACATGCCGATTGGCGGTTTGTCCAATGGTGCTTTTGTGCTTGCATACTATGGCTTACTTGACACCTACCACGCAACGGTTCACTGGGAAGATTTCAGTAGTTTTTGCGCACTGTACCCTGCAATAAACGCCCGCTATCAGAGATTCGTCATAGACCAAAATCGGATAACCTGTTCCGGGGGAGCTGCAACTCTAGATTTGTTTGTGGAACTGGTCAGACAGGATCTTGGAAATGACCTTTCTGTTCAGGTATCAAGGCAAATGTTACTCCAGGATTTCACCAACACCCAAGATCCTGAAGGCAATCATGTTTTCGACGGCAGCCACCGCTATTCATCCCGTGTCCAAAGAGCGCTAAGCCTCATGGAAGCTGGCGTTGAGAATCGACTAAACGTAACCGAACTGGCTGCTAAAGTGGGGATTAGTCGACGTGCATTACTGAGAGCCTTCAGGAAAGAAACCGGTCACACTCCGACCAAAATTTTGAACGACCGACGACTAGAAAGAGCGCGATCTCTGGTACTCCATTCTCATCTCCCATTGATTGCCATTGCCGATTCAGTGGGTTTCAGCTCGCAATCTCACATGACTAAAAGTTATCGCGAAAATTTTGGCATCACTCCAGCGAAAGACCGTTTAAATGTTACTTCCATCCCCAAATAGCAAATTTATCGCACTTTGTTAGATTATAAAGCATCCGTTCCAGACTGCTCTGAGACCGATTCCGGCACGCCTGTCATTTTAGCAATCGCCTTTGTTGCTGGATAATTTTCACTACCAGCCCCTGGCCAACCGAGCTAAAAACCGGCATGAGCTTTTCTATTTGAAGCGATTTGAACAGGGCAGATAGAATACTGGCGCCTGCGGGTAATATCCTTGAACGGCCAGACGGCACAATAGTCTTGCAAAGGGGCAAGGCAGAGCCTTTCTCGATGACTGCGTCCTCAAATCGGGACAAGCTTGCATCGGTAATAAAACGCCCTGCCATACGCTGGACCTGCAAAACCGCATACAAACTGGAAACTGAGCCCCCGCAACCCATAACTTCCTCCCAACCCGCGTCCCTTAACTGTCTGGAAACGGGCTCAAAGTATTCGCCCGCAATATTAACGGCATCCGAGAAATGGGCTTCGTTTATCACACCTGCACCAAACGCTTTTTTCGTGAGGGACACGGACCCGATATCCAGACTAAAGTATTGTTCTAGCGCATTATTCCTCGCAATAATTAATTCAGTGCTACCTCCCCCTATGTCCATAACAAGTCTGTTGTGTGCAGCAAACCCTGCACTACTTGCGATGCCCTGATAGCACAAAAGACTCTCATCCTGTCCAGATAACACGCTGATTGGTATCCCCAACTCCTGACTTGCCAGGTCTATTACCTCGTCCGCATTGGCGGCTCGTCTAAAGCTCCCTGTGGCA
>JAIBDK010000195.1 GCA_024679435.1 Gammaproteobacteria bacterium
AGTGGTGTCATACTACCTTTGTAATTAAACAGCTCGGATCCGAAGCGACTTCTTCGACTCCGGATAAATTTGTCGATAGCGGGGTTTTTGTGTTGTTGGTACATGCTTGTCATATGGAATTCTGAAAACAAAGCCATGCCAAGAAACTCCAGGCTAGTAAAATGAGGCGCTAGAATGATGATGTTCTGGTTTTGTTCGAGCAGTTTTTCAAGCTCTTTTCGACTGCTGCTGAGCAATAGCCTTTCACCCCGTTTTGGCGAAGCCCACCAAGCTATCGTCATTGTAAATACGCCGGTTACAAGATAGTGAAAATGTTTGCGTGCCAGCTTGCGAACTTCAACCGCAGTCTTGTCGGGGAAGCAGGTGCTTAAATTTTTGATCGTTATTTTTCGGCGCGAACTTGCCAGCCAGAAAGCCACCTCCCCAAAAATGACGCCAAAAAAATGTAATAGAGGAAGCGGGAGTATCGAAATTGCCCGCAGAATGCAAATAACTATACTCAGACTGATTTTATGGTCAGCTGACCCGTTGGTTCTGGGAGTAGTAAGTTTGCGCATGGATAGGTTGAGGTTCGGCGAGGTGTTCGATAGAAAAAATTTACGTGCCTATCATAGAATTTTAGGTGTCAGAATCACAGTATCTGACAGAACATTGCTACAATGCTAAAATCACTGTGCGCAAGCATCGGTACATCAGCATGAAACCTATCGAGATTTGATATCAGGTTTTCTATCAGTGGAGATAGGCATTGATTTTCTTGTTTTTAGCAGGTTGACTTTGCTTGTTACTGTTTCTTGCAATTGACTCTGTATTCAATTTCCGGTCCGTTTGTCCGGAGTCTGAGTCTGCAATATTAACTATAAACACAGGTTTACGATAGGATTATTTAGTGCCTGAAACGCTTAGTCTGACACTTGAAATGGGAGTTGTCCTTGGGATTCTGGTGATCACTATTTATCTTTTTGCCTTTGAAGTGGTCAGGGTGGACGTGGCGGCAATTTCAATTATGGTCCTGATCGGACTGACTTCATTGGTCCCGGGTTATGACGGGCTTGTCCCTCCGACAATGTTATTCAGTGGTTATTCCAGTAATGCGGTGATTTCTATTATTGCGGTGATGATCATTGGCGCAGGTCTGGATCGCACTGGTGTGATGGGACAGTTGGCCAACAAAATTCTTAAGTTCGGTGGTAGCACTGAAAGTAGAGTCATCGTGATCATTTCCAGTGTTGTCGGTATGATTTCAAGTTTTCTGCAAAATATCGGCGCTGCGGCACTTTTTCTTCCTGTTGTAAACAGAATTGCAAGAAGAGGGAATCTGCCAATTTCACGGTTGCTTATGCCCATGGGGTTTTGTGCCATCCTTGGGGGCACCATCACCATGGTAGGTTCGAGTCCCTTGATTTTATTAAATGATCTGATCATTAACTCTAATGAGGCAGTGCCGGATCGGAATAAGATGGAACAGTTCGGTCTGTTCTCGGTTACACCCATCGGGGTTACACTGTTATTGTGCGGAATCGCCTATTTTGTGTTTCTGGGCAGGTTTGTTCTTCCCGTTATTCAGGATAAGCCGGGTGAATCTGGAAATATGCTTAAGTATTTTCGCGAGGTTTACGGCATAGAAGGTGAGGTGTATGAATGTGTGGTTACCCGTGAAAGTTCGTTAATCGCCAGAACACTGTCTGAAATTGATGCGGCGGGGCGAGCAGGGTGGATAATCGCCATACGTAATGGAAACGAACTGGTGGTTGCACCTCGAGGCGATACGGAATTCTGGGTTGGCAGCGAATTGGCTATCATGGGCAAGCGGGAAGCGGTTTATGATTTTGCCGAAGAGTATGCGCTGTCCATTAAAAACGAAATGGAAGTCTTTTCCGAAATTTTAAGCCCTAGCAGCGCTGGCATTGCTGAAGTGGTCATTCCACCCGATTCCTCCCTCATAGGGAAAACTGTGCGTGATATTCATATTCGAAATCGCCATGATGCAACAGTATTGTCAGTTTTTCGCGCTGATGACGTAATAGATGTCGGCATTACTGACCTTATTCTTCAGTCGGGTGATACTTTGGTGCTGCACGTAAAGTGGAAAAACCTCAGTGATATTGCAGATCAAAGAAATGATTACGTAGTGGTGACCGACTTTCCGAGAGAGGATGAAAGGCCGGAAAAACTAAAATATGCGGCTGGATTTTTTGCTCTGACTCTGGTTTTGGTGATTTTTACTGAGATGCGACTATCCACCGCGCTGATGACAGGTGCGGTGGGAATGATTCTATCCGGGGTAATCAAAATTGAGGAAGCCTATAGCGCTATAGGTTGGCAAAGTGTATTTCTATTAGCCAGTCTGATTCCCCTGGGTATAGCGGTGGAAAATAGTGGCACCGCAGCATGGATAGCGCAGGAGGTACTTTATTATCTTGGTGACGTTTCAGTCTGGGTGTTGCAGATTGTTATTGCCACGATGGCAACCCTGTTCACTCTCGTAATGTCGAATGTTGGGGCAACCGTGCTGCTGGTGCCGCTGGCTATTAACATTGCTATTGGTGTAGGAGCAGATCCTGCTGTCTTTGCCCTGACGGTAGCGCTGGCTACTTCAAATTCATTTTTAATCCCAACCCATCAAGTTAATGCGCTTATCATGGGTCCGGGCGGTTATCAGGTTTCTGACTTTATGAAAGCCGGGAGCATCATGACGATTATGTTTATTCTGGTAGTCGTTGGAATGCTGAACCTACTTTACATGTAGAGAGTTTTATCCCGCTGTTGTCAAGTACGAGTGATCGAGGCCATTAAATTGTTGGTATCGAAACCAGCAACTTTTTGTTCCACTCGGCAGGACCTGTGGTGTGAACAGATTCACCGTTACTGTCTACCGCTACGGTGACGGGCATTTCTTCTACTTCAAATTCGTAGATGGCTTCCATTCCAAGGTCTTCGAATGCAACGACTTTTGCGGATTTGATCGCTTTGGACACTAGATATGCGGCTCCCCCCACGGCGATCAGATATACTGATTTATTTGCACGAATCTGTTTTATAGTGTCTGCGCCACGTTCTGCTTTACCAATCATTCCCATAATCCCGGCCTGCTCAAGCATCATAGAGGTAAACTTATCCATTCGTGTTGATGTGGTTGGTCCTGCGGGGCCAACAGCTTCATCTCCTACCGCATCGACGGGACCCACGTAGTAGATGAATTTGTCGGTAAAATCCACCTCATTCGGCAAGACTTCGCCCCGTTCGTAATATTCTGCTATTCGTTTATGGGCGGCATCTCTTCCGGTAAGTATTTTGCCTGAGAGCAGCAATGTCTGACCCGGCCGCCAATTCTGTATATCTTGTCGCGTAAGGGTATCCAGATTTATGGACAAAGTTTCATCATTTTTCTGTTGACTGATTACAGGCCAGTCTTCGAGTTTGGGTTGCACGAGGACAGCCGGGCCTGATCCGTCAAGCGTAAAGTGTGCGTGCCGTGTGGCGGCGCAATTAGGTATCATTGCGATAGGCAAGGATGCGGCATGAGTCGGGTATTCGTTGATTTTTATATCCAGAACCGTGGTCACGCCACCCAGACCCTGCGCACCGATTCCCAGTTGGTTTACCTTTTCAAATAGCTCCAGGCGCAATTCTTCCAAAGGGGAAGAGGGTCCACGGTCAATTAACTCCTGTATGTTGATGGGAGCCATTAAAGATTCCTTTGCCATCACCATGGCTTTTTCTGAGCTACCTCCAATTCCGATCCCCAATACACCGGGGGGGCACCAACCGGCGCCCATTTTTGGGACGGTTTCAAGAACCCAGTCGACGATACTGTCACTTGGATTAAGAATTTCAAACTTACTTTTATTTTCGGATCCACCGCCTTTGGCGGAAACGACGATATCGACCTTATCGCCTTCAATCATTTCGACATGAATCACGGCAGGAGTATTGTCTTTTGTGTTTTTCCTGGGCCCAATTGGTGGCGAAACGATGGAAGCCCGCAGTGGATTATCGGGATTCATATACGCCCTCCGCACGCCTTCGTTAATCATATCGTTGAGTGACATTGATGTCTCCCAGCTAACTTGCATGCCGACCTTTACAAATATCACTACGATGCCGGTATCTTGACAGATAGGCCGTTTTCCCTCGGCGGACATTCTTGAATTAATCAAAATTTGGGATATCGCGTTTTTTGCGGTTTCTGACCTCTCATTTTGATAGGCCTTATACATGGCATCTACAAAATCTTTTGAGTGATAAAAAGAAATATATTGAAGTGAATCAGCGATGCTATCGATGAGATCGGATTGTTTTATTAGCGTCATTCGGTTTTTGGCCTGTCGTTCGGGCTCGATTGTTCGGTCTGGTCTTTATAGCGTCAATATGTGGTTGAGGTCAAACAAATATGATCTGCGGATAGTAACGATAACTTTCAGCAAGAGTTAGCCTGTACGCTCATATTTATCTCATCCTCCAATAAACAATGTCGTACAATATGGGGCTTCCGTTAAATACAATCGTGCCGGATTATTTTTTTGAAAAAAACGACGCTCAAAACCCTTTTCTTAGCGTTCGTGATCTGTGTTACTGCGCTTGCTTCTCCCTGGGTAACCGCAGATCATATTCTGCCTACACATAGGCTCAATTGCAGTTCTGACTTCCCCTGCCCAAAGGAACTACAACGACGCATTGATTTCTGGATTCATGTTTTCAATGGGTGGTCAAAAACAAAGGCGATTTTCCATGACCCGAACAAGCCTGAGCGGGTTTACTCGGTAATAGATACGGGGCAAGGTTGCAGCAGTCGTGTTAAAAATACGCTTAATAAAGAGCGAAAACAGATAAAAACTAATCTTTATAACACTGCAAAGAAGCTTGAATCCGGGGCAAGCATGAACAAAAAGGAATCACATTATGCGGCGTTGTTTTCCGGTTCAAAACCATCAGAGTTGCGAAAAGCTTCCGAAAACGTGCGCTGTCAAAGCGGAGTCAGGGATAGTTATCTTGCCGGCTTGAAAAGGTTCAATCGTTACAGCTATATGGTTGACAGTATTTTAGAGCAGTACCAGCTACCACCTGATATTCGCTATCTTCCATTTGTTGAATCTTCTTATAATCCTGCGGCTTATTC
>JAIBDK010000445.1 GCA_024679435.1 Gammaproteobacteria bacterium
CCCAATCAGCTGTCAAGACGGATATCAAACGATCAAATCGAGCCCATAAGTGAAAAGAAAACGCGGGCTTTCCAGGTTGGTATGCAACAGTTTTTTGCAGAAGCGCATGCGCTTTCCCAAATAAACCATCCCAACGTTATCAATATAATTAACGTATTTCGTGCTCATAATACGGCATACATGGTCTCAAAACTGGAGGCAGGTAAGGATCTGCGTTGGTTTATTAAACGTTGCCAGGGGGATCTGGATCAGGCTTTTGTCCAGAAAGCCATACCGCCAATTCTGTCCGGTATCAATGCGCTTCATAAAAATAAATTGCTTCATCTCGACATTAAACCGGCCAATATATTTTTGCGTACCGACGGTGGGCCGTTATTGCTGGATTTCGGCGCATCTAAAGTGATGGATAAAAAAGAGAGATTTACTAGTTTTCAGACGTTGACTCCGGGGTTTGCTCCGCCCGAACAACACCATAAACAGCAGCTGGGCCCGGGCTCAGATATTTATGCACTGGGCGCGACCATTTATGCGTGTATTACCGGCCGACCGCCACCAACATCTCTTAAGCGTGAAGAAAAAAGTAAAGAACTCACACTAAAGGGAGCAGAAAAAAAAATCACCAAGACAGTCATCGAAGCGATTCGATGGGCGCTGGAAATGGACATCTCCAAACGCCCGCAAACCGTTGAAGAATTTGCAGATCTGTTTCTCAAAGATTCCGAGTGGGAATCCTTTGCCGCGTATGAAACAGACTTGCTCGCTCAGGCCGAAGAATAGGCCATCTGTTTTTTGATGCTTTTTTGAGGTGGTGCTTAACTAAATTTGCGCTAGGCAGAACTGGACACAGAATTGACTGAAATGATTCTGCGATTAAGCTGGAACAGATTGCCCGAGATGGGTCGCCGCTACCTAACGATATCATTTTGCGACGTCATCTAATTGGGGCCGGTGGTGTTGGGAAGAAATAGGGAGCATATCGAAAATATGTTTCAGGTCATATTGCAGGCCAATCCGATCTACCATGAGTTGAACCCGTCGCTGGCGTTCCTGATCATTTAAGCACACGGGGCGGCAGATTCTGATCTTGAAGTGTCTATACTTTGACAGCACTTTGACAGTACTTTGACAGTGGCGTGGTAATCACACCGTCTTTAAGCTTCGCTTCAATTAGTGGGCAGGCCTCCCCGGACTGATTTTCTTGATCGGTTGATTCTCCGGCGTAGAATGCAGCATGAGATCAGGTTGACTGCGTCCGGTATTTTATTGCTGTGCTGATACGGGTATTGTCTTCCACCAGCAAAAATTCACCCGGCTTAAGTAGTTTGCCAGCCATTTTCCAAGCTTGAGTTTAAGGTAGTTAATCATGACAATAGGACAGCGAGAATTTTGCTAAGTGCTGAAAAACATAATTAAAGAGATTTGGTAAATGGGTTGGCGAATCTCAAAACCGGCTGTGCTTTTTCTCTTTTAATCCTCGAAGAAGCCAACCCAGGGCAAATGCAACGAGGGCTACGATTATCAGGGAGCCGAGTATTTCGCTTAACAAATAGGTCATAAGTTTTCCTGGTTGGGGGTTGATACCCAGTTAAGATGTTCAAGTTCCGGCACCAAACTGGTCAGCGAGCTATCCAGCTTCTTCAATTGCTCAACGCTCACGGCATTGCCCGTAACAAGCACAGAGTTTTGATCAATGGTGAGGCCCAGTACTTTGCCAGGTAATGCGCTGAGCAATTTTTCCCAGTTTGACATCCAGGTACCGATGGCGACATCGGGTTCGATACTGCTGAGATCGATAATTTCCCTTACTGAAAGGATGCGTCGAACTGCGCGGAACAATTTTTCTCTGGAAGCTGATGACGGGAGTATGCCACTCACCACAGCCCTGTTTCCGTCACTGAACAGAGCTAATGTTGCTTCTTTGTTTCCCCTTGAAACAGAGATACGATTGTGCATAACCCGCTCAAGTCCGGCCCGGTTTCTCGCTTCAAGAAATCCACCCAAAATTTCAGGCGTGTCCACTCTGCCCCAGACAGCATAGCCGTCTCCGCTGCTTTCCAAACGTAATTCATGGACCTCACTCAGTGTTGTCAGGATTTGGACAACCTTCACAAGCTGATTGTTAGGGGCGATGCGGTCATTGACGGTAATTGTTTCATTGAACTGATAGTCACCGAAGGCCTGTTCTGCGGCGATAATAATGGTATCTCGAATTTCCGCTGATGACACG
>JAIBDK010000017.1 GCA_024679435.1 Gammaproteobacteria bacterium
AAGTTCCGGCTTGTTTTTTGCAAACAGGTCCATAATCAGGAAGGCCAGTTCACTGGCTACATCAATCCATCTCAACTGCTCGTTAAACTCAAGGCAGTCAAAAGCAATAATTTCGGAGTCAATGTAGACCAGGTTGCCAAGGTGTAAGTCACCGTGGCATTCCCTGACTCGGCCTCCTTCAAGTCGTTTGATAAAAGTATCGTTATTCTTTTGAAGGGAAGTTAGAGTCCATTGTTTCAGGTGAGTCAAAGTTTCAACTTCTCCCGGCGTTATTGAATCCAGGTCAATGGATTCAAAGTTCTGAATATTTCTCGAGGAAATGCTTGTTCCGTTGGAAAAACAACTTTTCAGATCTGCGACCCCAACTCCCTCATGGAACACCGCAAGCGCAATGCAGAATTTGTGAAACGGTTTTGTTAAATCTATGGGGTTCTCAATGAGGCAGGATAATTCATTTTCAGGTGAGAACTGTTTCATTTTTACGGCATATTCGAGAATCTGACCTTTGCCGTTAATTTCTGGTTTTGTTTCTGGGCCGGTAATGGTTATTACACCGATGTACAAGTCAGCCGCCAGACGCTTGTTAAGTCTGATTTCTTCAGCACAATAAAACTTGCGTTTTTCCAGAGAGGAGAAGTCAACAAAGCCGAGGTTAACAGGCTTTTTAATTTTATAGGCATGATGCCCGTCGAGAAGTACGTAGGAAATATGAGTTTCAATTACCTTTTGAATTCCAGATGGATGGAGGATCCCGGGCATACATAACGAGTCTATAATATCTTTTGTCAACCTGTGTCTTCCTTATCAAATTCTATAGCCAGTTGTTTGAATTTGGTTCCAAAAAAGATGCCATTTCAATTTTCGGGTGACTGGAGAAAGCATAAACAGACCGCCCTGCAAGCCAGTATATTACATAATAGTCAGCGAAAAGAAAGCTGGGCAAAATCAATTTGGTTTTGACTTCATCACCCCCGATGAGTTTTCCAATAACCCGCTGATTATTCTGAAAAATCCCGGACTGGTTAACAAGCCCGGCTACGGTAACCGTCCCATCATGTTATCAGCATAAAAACGCCTCTGTTTCTTGCGATTTGCACCCTGAAAACCTGTTTTTCTTGCTTTTCTGCTGGTTTCCTGACGTCAATAAGGATCGCCCAGATTGTCATATTTATGTTTAGTGGTTAACTGAGGTTTAATGACACACATCAATTCACTCTCCTATTTTAGTTACCTCTGATCAACATTCATTTTCTTTTCAGGGTTATATTGGAAAACAAAATTTAACAATATGAAAATTGATCGCTTTGCAGTAATTTGACGTGCAGAGCGCATTTTTTAACTGAAAACCTGTTTAAGGTTAAGTTTATGAATTTAATAATATGAGTGATATTGCATGAGTTTAAAACGAGGACTTAACCTTCCTCTGTTGCTGTTTTATGGTGTAGGCAATATTCTGGGTGCAGGTATCTACGTCCTTGTCGGGGAAGTAGCCAGCGTAGCCGGTTATCTTGCGCCGCTGTCATTTGTCATTTCTGCGTTTATCGCAGGCCTTACGGGGATTACCTACATTGAGCTTGCCTCACGATTTCCGGTAAGCGCAGGAGAAGCGGTCTACGTCGATGAGGCATTTCATATTCGAAGGCTCTCCATCGCTGTAGGTCTGATGGTTTGTGCCAGCGGAATTATATCGGCCGCTGTGCTTGCCAAGGGGTTTGTTGGCTACATGCAGTTATTCACGGGATTCCCGGGAGAGCTAGTCGTCGTTCTGCTGCTTGGCGCCCTGTGTCTGGTTGCAATTGCCGGGATTACTGAATCAGTTAGCATTGCGGCACTCTTTACGATATTTGAAATAGCTGGCTTACTATTGATTCTCTGGGTTTGCCGTGACGCCTTGTTCTCCATACCTGAGAAAGCACCTGTGTTTGCTGTTTCTATGAAAACCTATGCCTGGTCCGGAGTCATGGCGGGAGCCTTTCTTTCATTCTTCGCTTTTATCGGGTTTGAAGATATGGTGAACGTCGTGGAGGAGGTTAAGAATCCACAAAAAACGCTTCCAAAAGCGATTATATTATCTTTGATCATCTGTTCATTGCTGTACTTTTTTATAGCCCTCGCAGCGGTGCTGCAGGTTGATCCGGTTTCTTTGGCTAAAGATGGGGCCCCGTTGGCAACCGTTTATCAGGCCGCAACGGGCAATGAACCCGTGTTTATCGGTATTCTTGGTTTATTTGCGATCGTAAACGGCATTTTGATTCAGATAATCATGGTTTCCAGAATTTTATATGGGATGGCGGAAAAAAAATGGTTGCCGAGATTCCTGGGTAAAGTCAATAACCGGTTTCATACCCCGGGAAACGCAACTCTGTTGACAGTCATTATTATTGTGATTCTTGCGCTTATTTTGCCGCTGATTTCTCTTGCTTCATTGACCAGTATGGTGGTGTTGTCAATATTTGCCCTGGTCAATTTTTCACTTCTTTTCCTGAAAGCCAGAAACCCTGACCCTGTGGGAATAAACAAGGTTCCCCCGTCTATACCTGTCCTTGGGCTGATGGCGTCTTTGATACTCATTATGATGAGTTTTTCCCTGTTTTGAGGTTCATGTCAAAGCGCCGGTATAGTAGAAATTTTTGACATGAGTCAAAGAGTTTTTCCGACGCAAAGTGTATGATAGACGTATTCAAAACTATTGGAGCATGATTATGAATATCAAAGATATCCTTGTGCAGGTTGATAATACTCAGGCCTGCACACATCGTCTTAATGTTGTCCGAAATCTTGCCGATAAGTTCGATTCTCACGTAACCGGCATGTATATATCACCGCCAATTCATATACCCGCTTATACGGGTGTGGCGGTTCCCACTCTTGCTGTCGCTGCGCTTCAGGAACATCAGGAAGATTTGGAGAAGGAGGCCCGAAGTGTCTTCGATAAAATGACCGATGCCTGGGAGCGAAAAATCTCCTGGAATTACGAGGAGAACGAAATAGCGTCAGCAATAATTGCTGCTTCGGGAACCCATGATCTGGTTGTTCTCGGTCAGTATGATAATAATGACGACAACGATATAAATGTCGGTGTTGTGGACCGCGTTGCCATAGAATGTGGCCGGCCTGTTCTGGTGATTCCTCATGATCCCAGCAACAAAGCGAGTGACGCCGGCGCAGGCAAAAGAGTTATCGTCGCCTGGAACGGGAAACGGGAATCTATCCGGGCAATTCACGACGCCATGCCTTTTCTGAACAACGCCGAGTCTGTAAACATTGTATCGGTTAGTCAACCGGGTTATGACGAATTGCCCGGTGCCGAGATTGCCGAGCATATCGCCCGCCACGGCATAAACGTTGAGGCGGAAAACTTGACCAACAAAGGTGGCTCGGTTGGTGAGATTTTGCTCGACTGCGGAAAGCGCTATGGTGCTGATATGATTGTTATGGGGGCGTATGGTCATACTCGTTTCCGAGAGATGGTTCTCGGAGGAGCAACCCGGCATGTGTTGAAAAAAGCGAATATCCCAATATTCATGTCACATTAGTGGTGCCACTTTAAATCAAGCCTACCGAATCAGGAAAATCAAATGACATATAATCTCGATAATAAGCTCAAAGAGCTGGAGTCAGCGAGATCTAACGCGATCGCAACTCTGGAAAAACTCAGGGATACCGCAGGCAAGGCTAAAGGCACGCCCGTGGAGTCCTTCGCTCAGAAAATTGAGGATGCAACTCATCAGGTCAGTTTGCTTGATGAGCACATCTCTGCACTAAAGCTGGAAAAAGCCCAGTCCTGGGAGAAGTCTGCGATTGGTAGTGATGTAGAGTATTGAGTCTGCGGAAGCTATTGAGACTCCGGAATTTTCTGTCTGTCAGCTTTTTTGGTTGCCCGTCTTCGGAGTAAATCCGTTCCCCAGAACCCGAGGCATTTATAAGCGATGTCGATTCGCTTGAGTGCATTTTTGGGAGATTGTTCATGCTTCCACTCCAGAGATTCAGAAACCCAGAAATTTCCCGGTCAAACAAACGTTAGTTCAAGTTGGTCTCGCATTCAGAGCTGAACTTCGGCTATATCACTTAACTGGTAATTGCTGTGGTTTTTAATCTCAACATTGTCGTTCGCACTGCCAGCTGACTGTTAGTAGATACATCAGCGGATAGAATTTTTGAGAGGAGTTTTGTCATGTGTTGTTCTGCTTTCGTGCCCGAAAAAACTGCAGATGTAATCTCGAATACGGGCAAGTATAGATAATACGATATAATTCGGGTCCGAAATCTCCTTGTTATACAAATTCAGAAGACGACTATTCCATGTTTAAAGATGCTTTATTGTCTCAGGTTCGGGACAAATTCCACCACGCAGACGAGTGTCCCTATCAGGGCGTCCGTGCTTTTTTCGAAAACGCTGGAGGATCTCTAACCCTGAAATCAGTGGTTGAGGTCAATTCAAGGCTGTCTTCCATTCCGGATAATCAGGGTCGGGATAATCCCGCATCTCTGGAGATGGTGAGATTGATCAATCAGGGCAAGGCCGACATGCTCGATTTCATGGGTACCCAGAGAGGCAAAGTATTTGTCGGCGAAAGTGGAACTGAAGTAACCTATCGTCTGGTCAGGGCAGCTATTCTGGGCTCGATTGGTTCAGATAATCCTGGCAGCACGGTCATTGGCAGCACGCTTGAACATCCTGCTACGGTGAGTGCCTGTAAACGTTGGAGCAAAATTGCCGGCAAGAATTATGTTGAAATTCCGCATAACAGTGACACTGGTTCTGTTACTGCGGCAGACTATAAGAAATTAGTTACTTCGGATACCTGTGTGGCGACCATTATACAAACCAGTCCAGTAACGGGCGTTGGGGTTGACGTCGGTGCAGTTGTCGAAACGATTAGAGCGGTGTCGCCGGATTGCATTATTATTGTTGATGGCATCCAGCACGCTGCCCATGGTGCTGTGCACCTTGATCACTACGATATTGATGGCTTTGTGTTGTCAGCATACAAGGTTTTTTCACGCCACAACTATGGGGTCGGTTGGGTTTCTTCAAGACTAGCCGAATTGCCTCACGATCATCTGGATGGCACTCCCTCGGATTTCTGGGAGCTGGGCACCCGGGATGCCGCCGCTTATGCGACTTTTTCCGAAGTGGTGCGCTATCTGGAATGGTTGGGTTCTGAATTTACTGATTCAGGCAATAGACGTGATCGCCTTGATGCGGCGGGACGGGCTATTACTGCGCAGGAAGCTAACCTTGTTGATGTGATGATTAACGGCACTGAAGGCCAAAAGGGTTTGAGGCAGATGCCCGAGGTTCTCGTTATTGGCGGATACGACAACGATGACAGGGCAGGGCTGGTATCCATGGCCCTTGAAGGTGTCCCTTCTGTGGATGTGGTGAAAACTTTGAACAATGCAGGTGTTCGTACTCATCTTCGTAAGGCCGATTATTTTTCAGCCAATATCCTTAATCCGCTTGGACTGGATTCCTGCATACGGGTTTCCATGTGTCACTACAATTCGAGGGAGGAGGTGTTGAAATTTCTGGGAGTTGTAGAGCGAATTGTGTCCGGGCTTTAAGAGTCAGGATTTTTACCGTAATTCAGATAAGTTTTAGACCTTGAAATGAAAAACGACTGTGAGTAAGCCATTAAAAATCGCGGTAATTCCCGGGGATGGGATCGGTAATGAAGTTGTTCCTGCGGCCATAAAAGTTCTGGACAAGCTGAATGACAGGTTTGGTATCGAAATGGAGTGGACCTGGTTTGACTGGAGCTGCGCGTATTATCAGAAACACGGTCAGATGATGCCGGAAGACGGAATCGAGCAACTGTCCGCTTTTGATGCTGTTTTCCTCGGTGCTGTGGGGTTTCCGGGTGTTCCCGATCACGTTTCCTTATGGGGTTTGTTGATTCCGATCCGCAGGGCCTTTCAGCAATATGCCAATGTTCGACCTATTAAATTGCTGAAGGGTATCGAGTCTCCACTTAAGGGGCGAGACTCTAATGATATTGATTTCGTGGTGGTACGCGAAAACAATGAAGGTGAGTACTCGGAAATAGGTGGGCGACTGTATGAAGGCAGTGATAATGAAATGGTTTTGCAAGAGTCCATTTTCACCCGTAAAGGTGTGGATCGTATTCTCAGGTATGCGTTCGAACTGGCATCGACAAGAAAACGTAAACATTTAACGTCGGCAACCAAATCCAACGGCATTATTCATACTATGCCCTACTGGGATGAACGTTTTTTGACAATGTCTGGAAACTATCCGGATATCTCCACCAATCAGTTTCATATTGATATTCTGGTTGCCCACTTTGTCCTTCACCCGGACTGGTTTGATGTGGTGGTGGGAAGTAATCTGTTCGGCGATATACTTTCAGATCTGGGGCCGGCCGTAGCGGGAACAATCGGCATTGCACCATCCGCTAATATTAATCCGGAAAAGGAGTTTCCCAGTATGTTTGAACCTGTCCATGGATCGGCACCAGACATTGCCGGAAAGGGTATCGCTAACCCCATTGCACAAATCTGGTCCGGAGCGATGATGCTTGAATTTCTGGGCCATCAGGAAGCGGCAGATCACCTGTTAGAAGCTATTGAAAAAACTTTGGAACAGCCGGAATTACTGACACCGGATATGGGTGGAAATGCAAATACAATGAGCCTGGCCCAACGCATCTCGGAGAATTGTCAGGGATGAATGATATTGAAAAAGAAAATCTGTTGGGTGTTTATCACGTTAATCTTCAGATTGAGGATATTCAGAATGCATTAAGTTTTTTAGGCGCATTGATGAAAGCCTAAATTGAAAGTCTGATGGTTAGGACGTCGTTACTTAATTTTGAAAATCGATTTATTAATGACATCACGGGACAAATCCACACAGCTGATTAGGAAACGCACCGACAAATGCCTGATCTTAGGAATCAGAACCATGCAAGGTTAAAGTAACTTGGATGAACTTAATAAAAACGCGGATTTAGAAATGCAGATAAGCTGGGTTTACTGTTCAAACCTGGAAATCAGTCATCATTTCTATGCTCAAACCCTTGAGTTGCCTCTGTTGCGGGATGAGGGTTCAGCGCGGGTTTATAGTACCACCGTGGGTGCCGCAATTGGTGTGTGTTGCGCATTCAAGGATCGGGTGGTCGAGCCTGAGGGCAGTATAATTTCTCTGGTAACTGCTGATGTCAATGTCTGGTATAAAAAGTTGGCAGAATCCGGAGTCACCACTCGGGGAGCACCTCATGTGCTTGAGGAATTTGGGGTTTATACATTTTTTGCTGAAGATCCTGATGGTTATGTTATTGAATTTCAGCAGTTTTTATAAGTAAGAAGCTGGAATTCTATGCGATACGCCAGCTTGCCGGTTTCTACCTGGTACTACAATTGGTCGTGATCGGCTGGTTCCCGATAGCCGGCCCGTTCCAGTCCAAGCATAAATTGATTAAGGTCTTCCTTTGACGTATTCCACTTATGCAGTTCTTTTTGTGCAGAAAATTCTGGAACTAACGTTTTAAGCCTGTCCACGGCATCTTTCCCGGCTTCTTTTTCCCCCATTAACCCCAATGCGGCAGCCTTAATTAACCAGCTCCAGTAGAATTTGGGTAAATTAATTTTCCTCACATCAGTAACTGCTGCCGCGTAGTCTCTATCGGCAAAGTGTTTTCTTGCAAAAGAAAAATAATACCAGCCGGGATGAAGCGGGTTAAGAACGATTGCTTTTCGTGTGAGTTCAACACCCCGTTCAAATTCTCCCATAAAACAATAATAATGTCCTATTTCGGCCATAATCTCTGGATCATTGGGGTTTAAAGATAATGCCCTTTGAGCTTCTTTTATAAAGTTTTCATTTTCGTGCAGGAAAAAATTGCAGATTGCCAACCAGCATCTTGCATAGGCATTTTGCGGATCCAGTTCTGTCGCTTTTTCTGCCATTTCCATCGAGCGTTCTATGGGATCAGGTCTGGGATTGGCATCAAAACGATATTCCGCTAGATAAACATTGGAGAGCATAGCGAAAGCATCGGCATAGCCTGGATCAAGAAGCACGGCTTTTTCGAGAAGATCACGTGACATCGAGTGCTCTTCTGGATTCAGGGTCTGGGTATAGCGACGTGAGCGTAAAACACAGTCGTAGGCATTTAGATCGGCGTGATTTTTGCGCATGGCAATTTCCCTGACGGCATCCTGAAGCCGTACCCCCAGAGCGGCAGCAATTGTCTGGGTTAATTCATCCTGAACATCAAAAATATCTTCGAGTTCTCGGTCATATTTGTTTGCCCATACATGGGTTCCATCGGAAACCTTGATCAACTGGGCAGTAATTCGAACTCGATTAGCAGATCTCCTTAAGCTGCCTTCGAGAACATAACTGGCATTCAATTCATTGCCGACTTCTGATACATCAACGGATTTTCCTTTGTATCTGAAAGTTGAATTTCTGGCGATAACCAGTAATTCCCGAAACCGTGAAAGTGCTGTAATAATGTCTTCCGTGAGGCCGTCTGCGAAGTACTCGTCTTCTTCAATGCGGCTCATGTTCTCAAAGGGTAAAACAGCAATAATAGGAAGGGATCCCTTGTCTACAATAGCACCGAGTTTTGCTGAGGTATCCGTGTTGGTGCCGGGATCAATGGAATATACATGAATCGCACGATTAATATTCTTAACCTGCTTAAAGCCGCAATCTGCGATATGTATATCGAGCTTTCCATTTACCTGTTCAAAGGTACTTCCGCTAATCAGAACCTCTCCCGGTTGTGCAAGGCTCTCTACCCGTGCGGCAATGTTAACGCCATCACCCAGAATATCTTCACCTGAAATAATCACATCACCAAGATTGATGCCAATCCTGAAAAAAATCTGTTGGTCTTGTTTAGTGGAGTTGGATTTATCAAGGGTGAGCTTTTGTATTTCTATGCCGCATTCGACAGAATCAACGGCAGAATTGAATTCAGCCATAATTCCATCACCAATGGTTTTGAAAATCCGACCATGATGTGCGGCTACTGAAGGTAATATTACTTGTTCAGTGATTTCCCGGTATCGTGACAGGGTGCCGGATTCATCAAGCTCTATCATGCGGGAGTATCCCACCATATCCAGAGACATGATGGCTGATAGCTTTCGTTGCTCCCTTTCCACTTAATGCGTTCTCCAGGATGACATTAAATATTATTATAACGATAGCGATTCAACTTCGATAGTCATAATAGGGGTATAGTATTGAGGTTAGGTGGGAAGAGAAAACGTGGTATGACTGTATAGATTGATCCGTTTTCGAGCAGAGCTTTACTCATCATCATCTTCCAGTATTCTGTGGGCAGGTCCGTCCAGATCATCAAACTGACCGTTGTTAACCGCCCAGATGATCACCCAGATCAGTATGGTTACCAGAATGAAAGAGATGGGGAGCAGGATGTAGAGTATGTCCATCAGTTGAATCAGGAATACGACGTTGCTTCCAGTGGATCTGCACTTCCATCATCAGATGTTGGGTTTTCAACGGAAATTGAATTAGATTTTCTTAAGCGCAGAGCATTGAAACTGACGATCAGTGAGCTTGCCGACATTCCAATAGCCGCCATCCAGGGAGGAATCATGCCGGTAATTGCGGCAGGAATTGCCAGTAGGTTATATCCCATTGCCCAGGCAAGGTTTTGGTGGATTACCCTAACGGTTTTTTTTGCCTGCTCAATCACAGTTATAATGTCTGAGAGTCTGTTATTCAGCAAAACCACATCCGCATGAATTTTTGAAAGATCGGAGCTTTCACCCATGGCAAATGATACCGATGCTGCTGCAAGCACTGGAGCATCATTCAAACCGTCACCTATCATTGCCACAGTCTGTCCGGTTTTTTTGATTTGCTCAAGATGCCGGTGTTTTTGCGCCGGGGAAAGGTTTCCATGATAATTGTCGATTCCGAGCTGTTTAGAAATATCGCTGACAACGCCTTCGTCATCTCCAGAGAGCAGTGAAATGCCATAGCCGCGGGTTTTTAGTTGGCCTATGGTTTCCTTTGCATCGTCACGCAGGGTGTCCAGCAACTCAAAGCGGGCAATGATGCCACTGTCGTCAGCCAGTAAACTGATACTCCGATTCTGGCCCGGTCGGTCCCATTCCCACGCTCCTGTTTTAGGGAGTTGTTTGGTCTCCTGCTTACAGTTGATAAATTTGTTTATAAAGTTAATTGAGCCAAGGGCGTATTTTTTGTTTTTAACAACACCAGTAAAGCCGCCCCCTGGCGTATGCAGTAAATTTTCAACCGCAATAAGTTGAGCATGATTGATGTTTTTTAGAAAAGCCCTGGCAAACGGGTGTCGGGTTGTGCGGTTTAATGATGCCGCTATTATTGACACACTTTCGCGGGTCCAATTTTCGGCTGTCTCGACATTTACAATAGAAAGCTCGCCTCGAGTAAGCGTTCCGGTTTTATCAAACACGAAGTGGTTAACGTCTTTTATATTTTCAAGAAAATCGCTGCGGATCGGGATGATACCTTTGCGGGTTAGTTTTGCCATGGTTGCAGTAAAAGCGGCAGGTGTGGCAAGGGAAAGGGCGCATGGGCATGCAATGACCAGCGTTGAAATAACCACGGGTAACCACAATTGTTGATCTCGAAACCACCATATCACCCCGGCAGTGGTTGCCAGCAGTAATACCGCGGCAACAAAATGCGAGGCTATTCGGTCTGCCAGACGGGACATATTTGAACGCTTGCCTTGAGCTGAAGTGGCAAGATGGGCAATCTGATTGACGACGTTATCGTCACTAATGGTGCTGACCCGTATCTTTAAGTGATTTTCAATATTGATGCTGCCAGCAACAACGCTGTCTCCCGGGCAATGACCTACCGGTTTACTTTCACCCGTTAGGATAGCGTCATTGGTTGACGACGTGCCTTCTATGATGACTCCGTCGGCAGGCAAGGTGTCTCCCGGCCCAACCAGTACGATATCTCCAGGTTTGAGATCCAGCACATCAACTCGAATGACTATTCCATCCTCAGTCTCTAGAAAAGCAGAATCGGGAATAGATTTTTCCATTTTTGAAACATTTTGCAGACTGGTTCTGCGGGCTGAAAGTTCAAGAAACCGGGCGGACAGCAACAGGAATACAAACATTGCTATGGATTCATAATAAATTTGGCCAGGATGCCCCAAAGTTGTCCATATACTTCCTGCAAATGCGGCAATCAGGGCAACAGAAACGGGAACATCCATTCCCATATTCCGGCTTTTGATGTTGTTCCATGCACCGACAAAAAAAGGTCGTGCGCAAAATACCATGATAGGAATCGTCAGCACCATGGCCGCTCTCTCTAGCAAAGAGCGCAGACCGGCATCCATACCCGAATAATCACCAAAATAAAGCGCGGTAGCGATCATCATTACCTGCATACCGAGAGCGGCGGCAGTGACAATTCGGACCAGCGCCTGATGACGCTCTTTTTCCAGTTCGTTTTCCTCAGTCCGGGTCTGATAGGGCCTGGCGGGATAACCGATTTCGCTGAATTGTTTGATTAGCTGGTTAAAATCCAGGCCCGACTTTTTCCAGATTACACTGGCTCTGTGGGTGGCGGGATTGACTTCAATGCTTTGTACGTGAGGTATTTCGCTAATTTTCCGTTCGATACCGGCTATACATCCGGCACAACTGATCCCGTTAATGGCCAGCGAGACCTGACATAACCCATTTTTTCTCTCCGCAACATAGCGGCTCAGCAAAGACTGACTATATACGGGTGAATTTAGGGTTTCGTCCATAAGCCCAGTGTAGACCGACCGGGATTTGAATTCTAGCTGGAAATTCCGGCGTATTTGGTTTGCAGGCTTTCCAGTTTCTGGGTAAACCGTGAACCGGGGGTTGCCTGACGCGGAGGAGCGACTTTGATGATGTGCTTCCAGTCCGAGATGTCGAGTTTCTGATCGACCAGGGGAAAAACCGTGGCTTCTTCAATTCGCATGTGCCGGGTTTGAAGTTCAATGTATTCGATGGTCTGGTTAATTAGATTGTCCAGAGACATGATGTGTTCGTTTTCAAGTGCGTGGACCAAAGATGCTATTTCTTTGCTTTTTTTCGCTAGCTCGACGTGTTCGTGCTGCAATGTTTCAACATAAACCACCGCAGCCTTATCCTGTTTTACCAATTGTTCGAATATTGCGTCTTCAGTTTTGTGATGAACATTGTCTGGGAACATAGCCATGTACTCTATGCATTCACCCAGTAATTCCAGATGTTCCAAAGATTGTTCTTCAATCATGGGATTAACGGCATAACGCATTAGTTTCATTATGCGCGCCATATGGTGATGATCTGATCTCAGGTCCAGTAATAGTGCATTCATGTGTTTACTCCATCTCTTGAATCTGTCGAATTGATCAAATCATCACCCTATATGCCGACAGGTTGATTTATCCTGCTTTCACAACCCAGGATTTGCACCAGGCATTAGCGCCCACAGCTTTTCCGGGGAAGATTGCACAACCACCTGATTCGTCGCCTTCTGCTCCTTGATACAATTGGCAGTTATCGCACCTTTGCGCTTCATTTTCGGTTTCGGCTATATAACCCAGAGCAACCGCCGTTGGATCGGTGATTTCCAGCATAGGCATATCTCCAGCGATAGCTGAACCAGGTAACAAAGCGCTAAAAGGAACCGCCAGAGAGGTTGCAACGAATGTGCGACGTGAAATTTTATTCATGTTTTTATAACTCTAAATTGATTAAATAGGGACGCCGATTGTAAGCCCAAATCATCAAAAAATTAACTGTGTGGCGAGATCGATATTACATTTATTTCAGGTCGTGAAATTGATATAAATCAGTTCATGGTTTATTTTGACTGCGGGCGGCAATTTTTTTGCTCCAAATTTGTTATCCGGGTATAAAATTGATTCAAGTCAACAACGGAAAATTCGTATACATATAGTTTGTCTGGGTTAGAATTATCAATGTTGAGCCCACATTAAAACCCGATCAGGACCTGTCAGATAATGTTTCTAAGCAATGTATGGAGAATTTTGACTGAACCCAGAAATGCCTGGGTTCAGATTCGTGATAACGACTGGGCAATTTCCGAGCTCTATGCCCGGGTAATTATTCCTTTGGCGCTGATTTCTCCCATCGCAGGGTTTATCGGCACTACTCAGTTTGGTTGGCAGATTGGTGCCGGCACGCCGGTAAAACTGACTGCGGCAAGTGCATTGCCGATTAGTTTCGTCTACTTCGTGGCAATACTGATATCTGTCTATGTGATCGGAGTGTTGATTTACTGGATGTCTGAAACGTACGGTGTTCAGAGACCTGTAAATCGTTGTATCGCACTTGCCACCTATTCTGCAGTTCCGCTCTTTCTGGCCGGTTTTTTTCAGTTTTACCCCGTATTGTGGATTAACTTTCTGTTCGGACTTCCGGCTCTTGCCTATGCGGTTTATCTTATGTACAGCGGGGTGCCGGTTATGATGGAAATATCCATTGAGCGCGGATTTATGTTTTCCAGTGCTATTCTGGCTGTTTGTCTGGTAGCTTTAGTCGGATTGCTGGCCTCCACAGTCGTTTTGTGGAGTTACGGACTGGGTCCCGCCTTTGTCAACTAGGCTCGAGATCACCGATACCATTAACCCAGATTAACGAACAAAAATATTACTTAAATTAGAAGACGGAACTATGAGCGACCATACAATATATAACTACCGGGTAGTTAAGCAGTTTGCCATTATGACTGTAGTGTGGGGCATCGTAGGTATGCTGGTTGGTGTGCTGATTGCCGCCCAGTTAGCCTGGCCAGCCCTGAACTTTGACTTGCCCTGGCTTTCATTTGGAAGACTGAGGCCTCTCCATACCAACGCGGTTATTTTCGCCTTTGGTGGCTGTGCGTTGTTTGCGTCATCCTACTATGTTGTTCAGAGAACCTGTGGTGTCAGATTGATATCGGATTCCCTGGCTGCGGTTACATTCTGGGGTTGGCAGACAGTTATTGTTCTGGCGGCGATTACGCTGCCGCTTGGGATAACCTCAAGCAAGGAGTATGCGGAGCTGGAATGGCCTATTGATATTTTGATTACGCTTGTCTGGGTGTCTTATGCCGTCGTGTTTTTTGGCACGTTGGTAAAGCGTAAAGTCCCACACATTTATGTGGCGAACTGGTTCTTTGGTGCATTTATTCTGACCATTGCAATTCTGCACGTGGTCAACAGCGCTGCCCTTCCGGTCAGCATGACTAAATCCTATTCCGCATTTGCTGGCGTTCAGGATGCCATGGTGCAATGGTGGTATGGGCATAACGCGGTGGGCTTTTTCCTGACTGCTGGGTTTCTTGGAATAATGTATTACTTTATTCCCAAGCAGGCGGAACGTCCGGTTTATTCCTACAGGCTTTCGGTTGTGCATTTCTGGGCGTTGGTATTTACTTATATCTGGGCCGGTCCACACCATCTTCATTACACCGCACTACCGGATTGGGCCCAGTCTCTGGGAATGGTCTTTTCTCTGATTTTGCTGGCGCCGTCCTGGGGCGGGATGATTAACGGAATTATGACCTTGTCGGGCGCTTGGGAAAAGCTGCGTACCGATCCCATATTGAAATTTCTCATTGTTTCGGTTTCTTTTTACGGGATGTCCACCTTTGAAGGTCCGATGATGGCGATTAAAACGGTTAATGCCCTGTCGCATTACACCGACTGGACCATCGGGCACGTTCATTCTGGTGCGCTGGGCTGGGTGGGTTTTGTTTCCATCGGGGCAATGTATTATCTAATCCCGAGATTGTTTAATCGTGAACTCTATAGTGTCAAACTCGCCGAAAACCATTTCTGGATCGCGACGATTGGCATCGTGCTCTACATTACCTCGATGTGGATTTCTGGCGTAATGCAAGGCTTGATGTGGAGAGCGATTAACCCCG
>JAIBDK010000258.1 GCA_024679435.1 Gammaproteobacteria bacterium
ACTGAGAGCAAAACGATTTCGGCCTTATCGATAACCGCTTGGTTGTTATCGGCGATAGTGACAAGTTTCTTTTCGGCTAAATCGGCGGCCACTTGGCTATTTCTGGGAGATACAACTATCTGCCCTTGATAACCGCCATTGCGCAGTGCGATGGTGGTATAACTGGCTAAGTGACCAGTTCCTATAATGCCCAATGTACTCATGCTGTTCTCCTAATGCGGTTGCCGGGATGTCTATCTCTATATGCGTTACAACAAAGTAACAGAAGTGAGAGCAGGAAGGAATTGGCGAACTATCAGGATATGTTGCGCTTCCCTTAACAGCTACCTGCCAGATCGACGGAATTTTACAGCGAGGTCAACTTTGTCCGTTGTGAGTATGCTACTGCTGTTGTCAGATTAAATCGAGCCTTGATTTACACGCTATAAGATCAAGTCTGAACGTTTACGCGCAAGTACACCAAAAACAGCAAACCAACAACTCTTCTTGCCGCAGGTGTATTAACCTAACAACTACTCAATACGAATTAATGCACCTTTGGGTTGATCTGATTCCGGTGACTGCTGGATCGAAGATGGAACGACAATGTCTACACTGCCGTTTTCCTCAATGTCTTCCACCGGTTTTTCACTTGCAGGCAACTTGAACAACTCAGCCAACTCCTGTGTATCAAGTTTGGACCATTGAGTCAGCCCTATAAAACCAAGGACGGTTATTATTAGCAGAAAAAGAATCAGTTTAAGAAATATTCTGCGTTTCTTCTTTTTCTTACCAAGTCGCCTGCCCTTGAGCTTTATTGAACCTGGTACTGCGGGAATTTCGGTGAGTTTTTCCGGTTTTAAATCAACCTTGGCAATAATTTCTTCAGGGTTTAGTCTAAGTATATTGGCATAGGAACGGATATACCCTTTGACAAAGGTGTACCCGGGTAATCCCGTATAATCATCCTTTTCCAATCCTAAGATAGTATCGACACCGAGATTAAGGCTCTCGGCAACTTCTTCCACCGTCAAATCCCAGCCAATTCTTGCTGACGACAAAATCTGACCCGCTGTTTCATTGGAGGACAGAGATTGAGGTTCCGGATGAATTATTTTGGAATGGACCATAATGGGCAACTAACGCGTACCCCGCAATTTATCATAAATCCCCGGGCTTTTGAAAAAACCCGGGGATTTATGACCAAAACTTACAATTAAAAGAAAATGACTTAATCGCTATCTTCAACAGCTTTCATACTGAGTCGAACACGACCCTGCTTGTCAACTTCCAAAACCTTAACTTTAACTTGATCACCTTCCTTAAGAACATCAGTAACCTGATTCACTCTTTCATTAGAAATCTGCGAAATATGAACAAGGCCGTCGCGGCCTGGAAGAATATTTACAAAAGCACCAAAATCCATCAATCGCACAACCTTGCCTTCATAAACAGCGTCGACTTCGACGTCAGCCGTAATCTGCTCGATTCTCCGAATGGCTTCCTTAGCGGCAGCATTGTCTGTTGAGGCAATTTTAATAGTGCCGTCATCGTCAATGTCGATGTTAACCCCGGTTTCTTCAGACAGCGCACGAATCACCGCACCGCCTTTCCCGATGACATCCCTTATTTTCTCTGGATTGATGGTAATCGTCATGATACGCGGAGCAAATTCTGACATCTCCTCACGAGGAGCAGAAATAGCTTTATTCATTTCCTCGAGAATATGCATTCGGCCGCTCTTTGCCTGATCCAGTGCTTTCTCCATAATTTCACGAGTGATGCCGTCGATCTTGATATCCATTTGCAGTGCAGTAATACCTTCATTGGTTCCTGCAACCTTAAAATCCATATCACCCAGATGATCCTCGTCACCCAGGATATCTGTAAGTACCGCAAAGTCATCACCTTCCTTGATCAGTCCCATTGCAACACCGGCAACAGGTGCCTTGGTGCAGACACCAGCATCCATCAACGCCAGACTGGTGCCACAGACACTCGCCATAGAGCTCGAACCGTTTGATTCAGTTATCTCGGAAACAACCCTTATGGTGTAAGGAAACTCTTCCTGACTTGGAATAACCGCCTTGATACCCCGCTTGGCCAATCGACCGTGGCCGATTTCACGACGCTTCGGTGTACCAACACGGCCGGTTTCACCGACACAATACGGCGGAAAATTGTAGTGAAGCATAAAACTGTCACGATAGTCGCCATCAAGCGCGTCAATAACCTGAGAATCACGCTCGGTTCCCAGAGTTGCAACAACAATCGCCTGGGTTTCACCTCGGGTAAATTTAGCTGAACCGTGTGTTCTTGGAAGAATGCCTGTCTCAACGCTGATAGCTCGAACTGTTTCGGTATCACGACCGTCAATACGGGATTCACCAGCGATAATTCTGCCACGGACGTATTTCTTTTCCAGAGACTTGATTTCTGAAGAGACTTCCGAAGAAATATTCACTTCTGCATCTGCAGGACACATTACCTCTTTGATGCTGTCTTTAACTGCGTTAAGCGCGTTCTGTCGATCAACTTTATCCGAAATAGCATAGGCATCAGCGATTTGATTTCCCACCAGTTCCGCGACCTTTTCACCAATAGAGGCATCTTTTTCAGGCGCTTTCCAGTCCCACTTTTCCTTACCGGCTTCCCGACCCAGCTCAAGAACCGCGTTTATGACAGCCTGACTCTGTTCGTGACCAAACATCACAGCACCGAGCATCTGCTCTTCACTAAGAATGTTAGCTTCAGATTCGACCATCAGTACTGCAGACGCAGTACCTGCAACCACAAGGTCAAGATCTGATTCTTCTGCGAGAACAGTCTTGGACGGATTGAGGACATACTCACCGTTTACGAAACCAACCCTTGCAGCGCCAATAGGGCCATTAAATGGTAACCCGGAAATTTCAAGTGCGGCTGAAGTACCGATCAAAGCTACGATATCTGGACTGATTTCTGGATCGATAGACATCACAGTGGCTATAACCTGAACTTCGTTCATAAACCCATCAGCGAACAAAGGGCGAATTGGACGGTCGATCAATCGGCAAGTCAAAATTGCACTTTCCGAAGGGCGACCCTCTCGTTTAAAGAATCCGCCTGGGATCTTACCGGCGGCGTATGTTCTTTCTTCAAATTCAACCGTTAGGGGGAAGAAGTCAAGATGCCCCTTCTCCTTTCGACCAACCACGGTGACCATTACTACGGTATCACCAATGCTTGCAATAACAGCACCGTGCGCCTGTCGCGCTGTCGCGCCCGTTTCCAGACGGACTTCTTGCTGACCATACTGAAACGTCTTTACTATTTTATTCAATTTTGATTCTCCTGATTTGGACAGAGTGCGCTACTTACGCAGTCCCAATTTACCGATCAGAGATCTATAACGCTCCACATCGGTGTTTTTTAGATAACTCAACAATTTCCGGCGATGATTAACCAGCCGCAGCAGTCCCTGTCGAGAATGATGATCGTGAATATGGGTTTTAAAATGACTTGAAAGGTCAAGAATTCTCGCAGTCATGAGTGCAATTTGAACCTCAGGAGAACCGGTGTCTCCTTCTGAGCGCTGGTGTTCTTTAACAACAGCGGCTTTATCACTGGCAGTTAAGGCCATGATTTTCCTCTTAAAATGAAGTTATTACTTGTGTCAAAGTGAGCCGTAAGTTGGGCAGATAAACTGCGCTCTTCCCTGGCAAACCTCAATACACCGTATCCCCCAATCAGGGGGTCGCGTATTCTATCTGCCTGCCCCTCGATCTACAAGCCCAAAATCACGCGAATTTGCACGGATTTGATTGAAAATTAAAGATTTTTCTTTCGAAGCAAGTATAATCTGTCGCCCGTTTATTCCCAAAACAAGGCAAAGAGACCCTGAAATGAAACTCAACCGTGTAGGATTCGTCGGCTGGCGAGGAATGGTAGGTTCAGTGCTACTGCAAAGGATGCTAGAAGAAAACGATTTTTCGATTATAGAAGAACCCATCTTCTATACTACCTCACAGAAAGGACAACTCGGACCCGATATTGGACAGGAAACCCCGAAACTTCAGGATGCCAACGATATCAGCAACTTAAAACAACTTGATGTCATCGTCACCTGCCAGGGTGGTGATTATACTTCTGCGATACACACCGAATTACGCAAATCTGGATGGGAAGGGTACTGGATCGATGCAGCCTCCACACTGCGCATGTCTGAAGATTCAACCATTATC
>JAIBDK010000359.1 GCA_024679435.1 Gammaproteobacteria bacterium
AAGGGCTCTGCTCATTAATCTGGCATTACGCGAGATTCGCCAGCAATATGTAGGTTCTATGCTTGGCATAGTCTGGCAGGTTGTCACACCTGTGGTCTTAATTACTGTTTTTTGGGTGGTGTTCAGTGTTGGGTTTAGAGTGAAGCCTGCAAGCGGTGTGCCGTTTGCTGTCTGGCTGACCGCAGGCATGGCGGCCTGGTTCGTTTTTGCTGAAATGGTATCGGGTTGTGTGCATAGCATTAGCGGTCATTCCCATCTGGTAAAAAAAGTTGTATTTCCGGTTCAAGCCTTGCCAATTGTTAAAATTATCACTGCGCTTTCTAATCACTTTTTTTTCTTGCTGATACTGATGGTGCTGATTATGCTGAACGGTCTGCCTATTGGCTGGTTGTTTTTTCAGGCGGTCTATTATTTTTTCTGTCTGGTGGCTTTAGCTTTGGGAATTGGTTGGACGGTTTCTGCGCTGAATGTCTTTACCCGCGATACTGCCAGGCTGGTGGGCGTGTGTTTACAGGTCGGCATGTGGGCGACACCGATACTATGGGATATCAAAATACTGCCCGAACCGTATCGAACCGTATTCTCCGCCAACCCGGTTCACTATATTGTGCAGGGCTATAGAGATTCTTTCCTCTACGCGGTTCCGGTCACAGAGCGTGTTACAGAAACCGTCATTTTCTGGGGCATGACTGGTGGTTTTCTACTGTTGGGGATTTTTGTGTTCAAACGCCTGCAGCCGCAGTTTGCGGATATGGTATAGGCTCATGGAAGAGAACAAAATAAAAAACTCGGTTGATTATGCCGTCAGGGTAGAAGGCTTAACCAAAGCCTATAAACTGTACAAATCACCCCGGGATCGTCTCAAGGAAGCTTTTAACGTTTTTGGCAAGCAATATCATCAGCCATTCAATGCGCTGGAAGCCCTGAATATTAGTATTCCTCGCGGCAGTACTACCGGCATTATCGGCCGAAACGGTAGTGGTAAATCCACTCTGTTGCAGTGTATCTGCGGGATCGTTACTCCCAGTGCTGGCAGTGTCCAGGTTAACGGTAAGATTGCCGCCCTTCTTGAGTTGGGAGCTGGCTTTAATCCTGAATTCACCGGCCGCGACAATCTTTATATCAATGGTTCAATCCTCGGCCTGACCACACAAGAAATTGATGCGCGCCTTGATAATATTCTAGCGTTCGCTGATATCGGTGATTATATTGATCAACCGGTCCGGTCCTATTCAAGCGGCATGTTTGTCCGACTAGCCTTTTCAATTGCTATCCATGTTGATCCAGAAATTCTTATCGTTGATGAAGCCCTTGCTGTGGGAGATATTCACTTTCAGGCGAAATGCTTCGATCGCTTCCATCAATTTCGTGAACAGGGTACCACGGTAATCTTTGTAACTCACGATCTCAATATGGTCACTCGCTATTGCGATCAGGCTTATCTGTTAAGCAAAGGCAAGATCGTGCGTCAGGGGCAGCCTCGGGAAGTCGTCGCTGAATACCGAAAGCTCGAAGTGGGTTTTGATAAAGCGGAGAAAGAACGCAAGACAGAAAATAAAAATGAGATCATCGTTGCAGAAACCGTAAACCCGTTTGCGGAGAACCCCTACGAAATTCGCTATGGCGATAACCGCGCCATTATCACAAACGGTGGAATCTATGATGATCAGGATCAACCCGTCCAGATTCTTGACAGCGGATCAAATTACACGGTTCGAATGATAGTAGCATTCGAAGAAGATATCGATGATCCGGTTTTTGCTTTCACTATCAAGGACGCAAAGGGCACCGAAATCGCCGGCACCAACACGCACTTTGCCAAAGTCAAAACAGGGAGTTTCAAAAAAGGTCAAAGTGCGACCATCAGTTTTATACAGAACGTAACGCTGAATGCAGGAAGTTTCCTGCTTTCTCTGGGATGTGTTGATCTGAGTTCTAAAGAGCTTAAAATATATGATCGTCGTCATGACTTTCTGTCATTTCAGATATTATCCCAAAAAGCGACGGTAGGAATAGTTGACCTGGGAACCCTAATTAAAATAGAAAAATAATTCCTGCCTGAAACTTACCGATGCCCCATCCGTTATTTGGAATTCTTATGTTATTCGAACCGACCATTGCCGCTTTTGGCTACTCAATTGAGCTTTGATGAATAAAATAAACCCAAAAAAGTTGCTCAATAGTAAGTGGACTGCGGTGACACCCGAAAAGAAAGAAAAACATTTTATCGTGTCTAAAATTGAGTTTGATGGCGACGGCGGGGTAATTGCATGTTGCATAGAAGCCGTTATGTCAAAGCGTTCTACTTCTATAAGCTGGCATGATTTGAAAGATGACAATAATTGGGTCTATGGCTGGAAATAATGCCGACCGTTAAGAAAACATACCTATAAAGAGAAGGCGATCGAACGGGGCTGTGGCACCGTGTTTGCGACGTCAGCCGGTGAAAGGTTTAAGAGAGGAGGTCACTTTTAAAATGATGGAACAAAATGTTTTTACAATGTTTGCATACCGCAATCAACAAGACGAATGAAGTCCCTCTGGGTCATACTCGCCACGCTTACCCTGGCAAGAACAACCATGGGTTTCCAGTTCCAATCAATTGCTGCTGTCGGCCCGGTTTTTATTGATCAATCAATAATCACTCATACTGAACTTGGCGTATTAATCGGAATTTACTTGCTACCGGGGGTATTATTTGCAATCCCTGGAGGTTGGTTAGGCCAACGATTTGGCGATAAGCGAGTGGTATTATTCGGGCTGACCATGATGATGTTGGGCGGTGCATTAATTGCACGCTTTAATACCTATGAAATCATGCTTTTTGGCAGATTGATTTCGGGATTAGGTGCTGTTCTGTTAAATGTTCTGACGACTAAAATGGTTGCCGACTGGTTCGCAGAGTCCCGAATCGCAATGGCTATGGGTTTTTTGATCTCAAGTTGGCCGCTCGGAATAGCGATTGCATTGTTGATCATGGGCCCACTTGAACAAATGGTCGGACTCAAATGGGCATTTATTGTTCCTGTTACGATCTGCGCAATTGCACTATTTCTGGTATTTATAATCTACACCAAACCTCCAGGGCAAGTGGAATCTGCTAAGGTGCCAACGGAGATCATTGACAGAAAATTTACTCGATACGAGTTTTGGGGGGTTGTCCTGAGTGGATGTGTTTGGTGCTTCTATAATGTTGCATTTATATTGCCGCTGAGCTTTG
>JAIBDK010000063.1 GCA_024679435.1 Gammaproteobacteria bacterium
AGGGCCATACTCAGAGCAAATTCAGCGATCTGTAGTCTGGATTGCCAGACTAACATGATGGCAAGAAATACTGCCAGAATCCACCAGGGTATAAATCTCAGCAGGTCCCGCATCAGTTTGTATCGTTGGCCAGTCGGTAGCTTTTCAGGTTAACACCAAGTTCGATATCGGTCCGGAGCTGAAACAGCCTATAGGCCAGTGTCGCATCTTCTTGACCTGCTTCCAGATTTTCCCCCAATGCTCCGGGAATAATAGGCACGTTATCAAGGACTGATCGTAAACTTCCATACTGGTTGACCAGTCGAGCTGCTGTTTTGATGCCAACAGATTTAACCCCCGGTATAGACAGGCTGGAATCGCCCGCCAACCCCATAACATCGGGAATCTTTTCCGGCGTGGTGAAAAACTTTTTCAAAACCGATGCCTCATCCAAAAAGCGTTCGCCAAAATGATCGTATATCTGGATATGTCTGCTGAGGAGTTGGCAATGCAGTCGATCCGTGGAAAGAATCACGGAATGGCCTTGATTTTGAGCCGTTCTGGTCGCAAACGTTGCGATAATGTCGTCAGCTTCAAAGCCGGTAAGTTCATAACTGTTGACTCCTGATTTCAGGAATTCTGATTTGATAGTGGGCATAGCCGCAATTAACAGCTCGGGAACAGCTGACCGGCTTTGCTTGTATTGAGGAAGAAGTCTATGACGCCATGTTTCCGCGCGGCTTTCA
Organism: Gammaproteobacteria bacterium; assembly: GCA_024679435.1. Lineage (GTDB taxonomy): Bacteria > Pseudomonadota > Gammaproteobacteria > Arenicellales > Poriferihabitantaceae > JAIBDK01. Next base: position 726 of record JAIBDK010000063.1, read on the forward strand.
AAAACCGCTACACAATGACTGGGATTATGTGTTTTAAGAGCGCGTCGCAACGACTGTGTGCTGGACCGGGCTATTTGCTCTTGATGTTCAGTATTAACCTCTGCTTCGGATAAGCCGGGTATAGCGGAAAATATTCGCCGTACCAGATTGAGTCCATCAACCAGAAGCAGTTTCATGCGCCATTAACTCATTGTCTGTACTCTGTTTCCTAACTACCAACCAGAGTCAGGAATTCGGCGCGGGTTCGATGATCTGTTCTGAATGTGCCGAGCATCATAGACGTTTTCATTACCGAGTTCTGTTTTTCTACACCTCTCATCATCATGCAGAAATGTTTGGCTTCGATGATCACTCCCACTCCTCGCGCGCCGGTTACTTTCTCAATGGCGCTCGCGATCTGTTCGGTGAGATTTTCCTGAATTTGAAGTCGGCGGGAATACATGTCAGTTATCCGAGCCATTTTTGATAATCCAATGACTTTGCCCGCGGGCAGGTAGGCGATATGACATTTACCGACAAACGGAAGCAGGTGGTGTTCGCACATGGAATAGAGTTCGATATCCTTGATAATCACCATCTGATCGTTTTCTGATTCAAAAATGGCATCGTTAACGACTTCGTTAAGATTTTGATGATAGCCGTGGGTCATGTATTCCATAGCCTTGGCGGCCCTTTGCGGTGTGTCTTTGAGACCGTCTCTCTGGGGGTTTTCACCAACCAGTTCAAGCAGTGAATGATAGTGATCCGCTAGTTCGATTGTGTTGCTCATTGTGGTTTTGATTCCGGTATAGCCAATACAAGTGCATAAAAAGATTGGGTGGCAGGATGTTTTCATCAGAGGATCCTTAGCCACAGTTATGTCTTTATTGTATCATTAGCCTTTCCGTATTGGACTCTGGTGCTGAATTCAACAAGACATTGGTTCGCGACGTGTCACGCTGATTCTGGAGAGTTTATCAAACCAAAAACACAAGCAGGTCGAAAATAATGTCAGAAGCAGAAAAACAGCCGAGTAACCTGTTAATTGGCGGAGTCAATCAACAGCAAATCCTGATGGATGCCAGCATGGCAAATCGCCATGGCATGATTGCGGGTGCGACAGGCACGGGTAAAACTATCACCATGCAGATTCTGGCGGAAGAGTTCTCAAAAATAGGTGTGCCGGTACTAATGGCTGACGTTAAGGGAGATGTTTCAGGATTGGCCCGTGCGGCCGTTCCTCATCCTAAGATTGATGAGCGAATTGAAAAAATAGCAATTACCGATTATCAGATGCAGGCGAATCCAGTGGTTTTCTGGGATTTGTACGGTAAGCTGGGCCACCCGGTTCGGGCTACTGTAGGAGAGCTGGGTCCGTTGATGCTTTCTAATCTTCTCGATCTCAATGAGACTCAAACCGGTGTGCTGTACACGGCATTCAAAATTGCCGATGAAAATGGTTTTATGTTGTATGACCTCGAAGACCTGCAATCCTTGCTGGCCTGGATGGCGGATAATTCAAAAGAGCTTCGGAGCGAATATGGAAATTTCACGTCTTCAAGTATCGGCTCGATCCAACGTGGGTTGCTGGTAATCGAAGAACAGGATGCTGAAGTTTTTGTTGGTGAGCCGGTGCTTGATCTGGCGGATATGATGCGTCAGGATTTTTCAGGCAGAGGGATTATTAATCTTCTTGATGTGACTACGATCATTTCGAGGGGACCGAAAATGTATGCCACATTTTTAATGTGGCTGATGTCCGAATTATTTGAAAACATGCCCGAAGCGGGAGATGCGGAAAAACCCAAATTTGTTATGTTTTTTGATGAAGCGCATCTGTTGTTTGACGATGCCCCTAAAGCATTGGTCAATAAAATTGAGCAGGTTGTGAGACTGATCCGCTCAAAAGGTGTGGGTGTTTATTTTGTCAGTCAGAGTCCCATGGATATTCCTGAGGACATTCTGGGGCAGTTGGGGCTTAAAATTCAACACGCTCTACGCGCTTTTACCCCTAAAGAGCGAAAAGCGGTGAGTATTGTTGCCGAAAACTTTCGTCAGAATCCAGACATCGACACCAAAACCGTTATTACTGAGCTGGGTATCGGTGAGGCGCTGGTTTCGGTGCTCGATCGCAATGGCGCTCCTACACCGGTTGAAAGGGTGCTGATTAGGCCACCGCAGTCCCGGATAGGCCCGATCACAGCGGAAGAACGTCAGGAACAGATCAAGCGATCGCCTATCGGCACCAAATATGATGTGACCCTGAATCGTGAATCAGCCAAGGAAATTTTGAAAGCGCGTGCTGAAGAAAAAATCAAACGTGCGGAAGAACTTGAGCGACAGAAAGCGGAGGCTGAAGCTGCGGAGAAAAAAGCCGAAAAGGAAGAAAAAGCGTCCAGAAAAAGCTCAAGTCGCAGAAGTGACAGCGCAACCGAAGCGCTTGTCAAAAGTCTGGCAAGATCCATGGGCACTCAGCTGGGGGGGCGAATTGTTCGCGGCGTGCTCGGATCGCTTTTGGGTGGAAGATAAGCGGTGACTGACTCTATTACAGGTGTGCTTCGTAAGATGCAGGTTGAAAGCGGTCCGCCGGTAAATTACCTGATTCCGGTTGGAGATGGATTTGTTCCCCTTAATCAGCACATCGGCAAGTCGCTAAGACTAGAATTTACCGGAAATATTTACTGCACAGAGTGCGGCAGGAAAACCAGTAAAAGTTTTGCTCAGGGGTTCTGTTATCCGTGTTTTAAGAGTCTGGCTTCCTGTGATATGTGTATCATGAAGCCCGAGACCTGCCATTATCACCTGGGGACCTGCAGAGAACCGGAATGGGGTGAGGCTCACTGCATGCAGGACCATATTGTTTATCTGGCGAATTCTTCCGGTCTTAAAGTAGGCATCACTCGAGGTACACAGATACCGACACGCTGGATAGATCAGGGTGCAACCCAGGCTATACCAATGTTCAGGGTTGGTAGTCGATTGCATTCCGGTTTGCTTGAAGTCACCATTAAAAAGCAGGTAAGCGACCGGACTGACTGGAGAAAACTATTAAAGGGAGATGCGGATTCAGTTGATATGGTGGCGTTAAGGCAGCAAATTTTCAATCACGCTGAAGAAGACCTTAAACAACTTAAGCTGGACAATCCCGGACTAGAATGGGAGTTTCTTGACGCCGCGCCGGTTTCCCTGTCGTTTCCTGTGGAATCCTATCCGCAAAAAATTAGCAGCCTGAATTTTGATAAGAACCCCTTGGTAGAAGGTGTTCTTCAGGGAATTAAAGGACAGTATCTTATTCTCGACAGCGGAGTAATCAATATTCGGAAATTTGCCGGCTACGAAGTGACGGTTCCAATTTAGCTTTTGGTTTCATTTTGAAATAAGACTAGATAAACGGATTGTTAAATGTAGTCAGTCAGGACCGTGGAAATCGGCAAATGATGCGGGTTCCCTTGCCGACTTCACTAGTGACCTTTATGTGACCGGAATGGGCGCGCATGATCATGCTGCACAAATATAGGCCCAGTCCGTATCCGCCTGTTAATCGCCGTCGTGAAGGATCTGCTCGGTAAAAAGGTTCAGTGAGAAAAGGAATATGCTCCCGGGCAATACCCTGACCAAAATCCTGAACGGATAGGGTGAAATATCTGGAATTCTTTTTGAGACGCACTAACGGCGCTTTGTCGTGATTTCCAGTGTTATATTTCAGTGCATTCTGAATAAGGTTTCTAAGTAACAACCGCACTCTCGCAGGATCCACACTGGAGGTTATGGATTCAAGCTTGAGGTTAATGTTCTGGTCTGAAAATTCGGATTCGATGAGTTCGGTTATGAGTCTGTCAACACGGATTTCTTCGGGCTGGATTACACGGTGCGGTGAATTGAGGCGCTCACTTTCCAGTAGCTCACCGATCAGGCTGTCCATGGCTTCAATGTCGTGATTGATATCTGATCGGGCAGATGATTCCTCCAGCAACGCCAGATTGACCTTGCACCGTGCCAGTGGAGATCTTAGTTCGTGGCTGATACCTAACAGGAACTGGCGTTTTGCTTCAAGCATCTGGCTGATATCCTCTGCCATCTGATTTACGCTGTTGGTAAGCTCTCCCAACTGATCATTGCGACGTTTGGGTATTTTATGTAACAGGTTGCCCTCTCCAAAAAGTTTGACGCCTTTTTCAATGTCTTCTATCGGGCGAAAAATTGACCGTGTAACCAAGTAAATCAGAATCAAAATGGCGATAATTAATCCCAGCACAATCAGGCTATATTCGGTTCCGGGTTTGAGGGCATCCGTATTGTTGATCTGAAAATAAATTTGGTAGTCGCCATCATGGGTTTCCAGAAAGAGTTTGTGACCGATTCGATGGAGCTGATATTTTGCGTTGGCATTGATATTGCTGCCGGCCTGGCCCTGAGAAACGAGACTGGCGGTGTCAAGATAGTTGTCAGCGGTGGTCCATTTACTATGCGGACCAAATACGTGAATGTCTACGATTGTATTTGCGGTTAATCTTCTGGCATTTTCGGGGCTAGGAGGAGAACCGAGTTGTTGTTGCATGAGTTCGATGTAGTGAATCATGAACGGTTCGATGCCGGATCTGAAATGCTGAGAAAACCCCCGACCCATTATTGACCCCACCAAAAGTAACAAAATAGCGCCGGCACAAATAAACAGCGCGATCAGTTTCGCTGATAGTGAATGCTGGATCCGGGTCAACATCTGATCTAGTGTTCCGGTGCCACGAACTGGTAGCCCGAACCCCATACCGTTTTTATATAATCGGTGGGCTTAAGTTTTTGTCTTAAACGGCTTATCTGAACATCCAGTGCCCGGGAAAATATTTCAATATTAGCACCCCGCATAATGCTGGATATATCGTCTCTGCTGAGTTTCTTGCCTGGGTTGGAAGCAAAAATGACCAGAAGCTGATATTCATTGGTCGTCAAATTAACGGATTTTTTCTTTACCCTGACTTCCTGACGGCTCTGGTCAATTTCGATATTCTCAAACTTTAAAACAGCTTTTGGCAGTGAGTCTGATTCAGTCCTGCGCAAGATATTCTGTATTCGAGCTACTAGCTCCCGGGGTTCAAAAGGTTTTGCCAGATAGTCGTCAGCACCAAGTTCCAATCCTTTTAAACGATCAGTGATGTCACCTCTGGCGGTTAACATGATCACAGGAATGTCGCTACTTTCCCGTATTAGCCTGCATACTTCAAAACCATCTTTGTCAGGCAACATGACGTCGAGTATGACCAGATCAAAATGTCCCTGGTCTAGGGCTTTCAGACCGTCGTCCGGGTGCATTTCGGTATGCAGTGTCAGATTGTAGCGCGAAAAATACTCTCCCAGAGGAGTCGCGAGACGATCATCGTCATCAATGATGAGAACAGAAGTCATTCTAGTATGTGCCCCAATTATTTCTGTGCTGTGGTGGGGAGTTTAATACAGGTCGGCAGGGGATTGCGGTTATTAGGTAGCAGACTGACAGAATAAAGCTTCTGCAGCAGTAAAGGCTAGCTACCTCGATAAGTTGAGTAACCGAAGGGATTAAGTAACAGAGGCACATGATAGTGGTTTCCATCACCCGATATTTCAAAAAAAATCTCGATAAACGGGTAAAAGTAAGATGTTCTCTGCGCTTTGAAATATGAAGCCGTATCGAATCGGAGCTTGTAAGTTCCGGCACAAAGTGGCGTGTCGCTCACCGCAAGTTCTTCAACTCGGCCGTCTGAGTTGGTAACTCCGGTTCCGATGACCTGCCATTGACCACTACTGGAAGTTTGTAAGCTTACCGGCACGTTTTGAGCAGGAAGGCCTGCTGACGTATCAAGAATATGTGTGGTTATTTGACTCATACTTTTCTATTGGAACTGGGCTGATGGTGCTTTCAAGTCATGCTCTGTCAACTGAATATCACAGAAATTCTGATGGCAGTAATTTTCTGCTGTTCAGTGGCTGCGATAGCAAGTTCAGATTCTGGATCATTGTATATCCTGCGGTTTATCAGATCGAGCATTTGATCCGCTGTTTTGCCTGTGGCACAGATAATGAAGATATAGCCGAACTTCTGTTTATATTGCTGATTGGCGATTGCTAACTTGTGGATTACCTCCTCTGAGGCAACTTCAACAGATGACTGCTCGTCGGATGCTAATGCGTGGGTGTTCCGATATTTATCTGCCAGAGATTCAGGGTCGCCGATTTTCGGATGTCCATCAAAAGCCTCCATGAAATCAGGTTTTTCCATAGTGCGCCAGACTTTAACAGCTCTAGCCTGAACGGCATCTATATCTTTAAATGGTCTGGCTTTCACCATGTCATTTACCCAGTTTGAAGCCGAGCAACAACGGGAGAATACTTCTTTCGCATCGATTTCGTTCAGCTCGTTGAGTTCTTGCAGATTCAATTGGCAATATATCCTGATGGTGATTTGTCAGATATTTAAAGCGGTAATTTTTGCTTTTTCTGACCAGATGGTCAATATTTTTCTTTTGTTGATTCCTTGATTTGTCTATAATTCAGATGGTGAAAGTCCAGCAGATCACTCTCTTTTTATGACAATTAAAGCGCACCATGGGGAGATACTGCATTGTCTGGAAGATCCGAGTTCCGGTGATGACGGGGCATGGGAATATCTGAAAGACGGTATTCTCATTGTCGAGGATGGCTATGTTAGTGGCTGCGGGTCTGCTGCAGATATGTGGGCGGAGGTCCGAAAAGCTGCGACAGACATAGAGATGATCGAGCACCCCAATGGCTTGATCATTCCTGGGATGATCGATACGCATACTCATTTTCCTCAGTGCGAGATTATCGCCAGCTACGGAACGCAGCTTATCGAATGGCTGGAGACTTATACCTTCCCCGTCGAAATGGGGTTCTCGGATAGTCAGAAATCCCATCGAATTGCCAAATTTTTTCTCAGAGAATTATTGCGAAACGGCACCACTACTGCCCTGGTTTTTGGCACCGTCCATTCGCAGTCTGTGGACGCATTTTTTGAGGAGGCCCAACAATTTAATCAGCGTATGATCTGTGGCAAGGTGATGATGGATCGACATGCGCCGGATGGTCTTCTTGATACACCGGAGTCAGGTTATACCCAATCGGCTGATCTGATTAAGCGCTGGCATGGAAAGGGACGACTCGGTTATGCAGTGACTCCCCGGTTTGCCCCAACATCAACCAGTGAGCAGTTAACTATGGCGGGCAAACTGGTGGAGAACTTTCCAGGGGTTCATCTGCATACTCACTTGTCTGAGAATCTTAGGGAATGTCAGTGGGTAAAGGAATTGTTTCCGAGTTGTGAGGATTATCTTGATGTTTATGACAGACACGGTTTGTTGGGTAGGCGGTCGGTATTTGCCCACGGAATACATTTGTGTGAACGTGAGTGGAATCGACTGGCTCATAGCGGTTCAAACCTGTCGTTTTGCCCTACCTCCAATTTGTTTATCGGTAGTGGGCTGTTTGATTTAAATTCTGCAGATAAGTATGGAGTTCGGATCGGTCTGGGTACGGATATCGGCGGGGGGGATTCGCTTTCTCTCCTGAGAACGATTAACGAAGCTTACAAAGTTCAGCAGCTAAAAGGAAATCACCTTGCTCCAATGAGGTCTTTTTATCTTGCCACTCTGGGTGGTGCCCGGACCCTGGATCTGGACTCCAGTATCGGTAATTTTGAAATCGGAAAAGAAGCTGATTTTGTGGTGCTGGATTATGCTTCTACTCCCCTTATTGAGATGCGTTGCGCCGGAAATAGAAGCATTCAGGAGAAACTATTCGTGTTGGAAATGCTTGGAGATGACAGGGCGGTTCGGGAAACCTGGGTGATGGGGGAATGTCAGTACCGAAAAGCTGTGGAAATAAAAAGTCAATAAACTATCCTTTGTTTCAACTGTTCAATCTAAAAGAATGGTAATCGAAACTCGTTGAGTGAACGTTTATAATCGCTTGCGAAACTTTAACGCTTCATATTTCAAGTTATCGCTAAATAACAGAAAAGTGCGTGGGTTTGTACCGTATCGTGTGGTAGCTCATCAAGAAACTAATTGATGATACTGTTTTTTTTATATAAATAATTCTTTGTTGATCAATTAATGTCTCTGGATTGCTCCATTAACCGCCTTCTTAATTCCTCTAGAAAAACTAAAAGCACGATATTTCTCGGACTCGATATTGTTCTGATTATTTTGGCATTGTGGCTTGCATTTTTCCTGCGCCTGGATACTTTTCGATTGCCCGATGAACGTATGATCTGGCTTGGCCTCATCGCGCCGGTTATTGCTATTCCGATATTCATTCGTAACGGGCTCTATCGGGCAGTAATTCGTTATCTTGCTTCTGATGTAATCTGGGCGGTGCTCAGAGCGGTCACCTTGTATTCTATGGTTTGGGCGGTGGTCGTCATGTTTTCAGGTATTGGTGGCGTGCCCCGTTCAGTGGTTTTGATTAACTGGGTAGTGTGTTTGATATTTATCGGAGGCTCACGCTTTTTTGCGCAATGGATCACTAACGTATATCTCACGACTGTTCATGAAAACAGTGACATTTCCAGTGTAAAAAAAGTGTTGATCTACGGTGCCGGGGAGGCCGGTGTTCAGCTGGCTTCAGGGCTTTCCTCCCACCGGGGAACAGTGGTTGTGGGTTTTATCGATGATGCAAACTTACTGCATAACCAGTATATGAAAGGGATTCGGGTTTATTCTTCCCATAACCTCGATCAACTAGTGATAAATACTGGCGCATCTGAAATCCTTCTGGCGATGCCGTCTGTGACCCGAGGACGGCGCGCCGAAATACTTTCGCTGCTGGAACCTTTGCCTGTTCCCGTGCGAACATTACCGGATATTGCTTCTATTGCGACCGGGAAAGTTAACCTACAGGACATCCGGCAGATTGATATTGCTGATTTACTAGGTCGGGAGTCGGTTCCGCCTGACCCTGGGTTAATG
>JAIBDK010000452.1 GCA_024679435.1 Gammaproteobacteria bacterium
CGTGTGGTCGGCCCGGAAAAGCGCTCCTTCATTCTGGGACTGGGCACGGCCGCCGGTTCTTTAGGTCAGGTTATTTTTTCTCCAATCACCCAGGGCTTCATATCCGCTTACGGCTGGCATAGTGCGTTATTAATACTGGCTTCAATTTCATTGTTGCTGATTCCTATGGCAATGTGTCTGCCAGGTTCAAGCCAGGGTAATGAGGCAGCAGATAAGGACAACCAATCTCTAAAAGAAGCCGTAAAGGAAGCGTTGACCCATCGGGGCTACATACTGCTGACCACCGGTTTTTTCGTTTGCGGCTTCCACGTTGCCTTTATTGCCGTTCATTTCCCCGCGTATGTCCAGGATCTAGGTCTTGATCCGATTATAGGCGCGTACTCAATTGCATTGATTGGGTTAACGAATATCGTTGGTTCTTTCGGTTCTGGGTTTGCGGGGCAAAAATGGAGCAAAAAATACGGACTTAGTTTTATCTACTTCGCCCGCGCAATACTCATACTTGCTCTGATAGTTTCACCCAAAACACCTTTAACCATAATGATCTTTGCGGCAACAATGGGAATATTGTGGCTATCAACAGTGCCGCTTACCACCGGCATCGTCGCTCAGGTCTTTGGCGTTAAATACATGGGAACGTTATTTGGTATCGTTTTCCTAAGCCATCAGATTGGCAGTTTCATGGGAGTTTGGCTCGGCGGGAGAATATACGACCAAACCGGGTCTTATGACGGCATGTGGTGGGCCGGCCTCATTGTCGGCTTACTGGCAGGACTGATTCATCTGCCCATCGATGAAAAACCCCTGCAACGGTTAAAAGCTTAACGGTCGCTCTGCAAAACGGTTACTTGAAGCCCATCATATTTAATAACCCACACATTCATCTGATTGTAAAGACGGGCTAAACTTAGTGAAGCACTAACGCAGCGCTTGTTAAACATCCAGAATTTCTTCCTGAAAAGTTTCCAACTCTGCCGCAACTTCCTTAGCGTTGGCAAAACTGGCAATATGAAAAATCGCATCGCCTTCATTGACCAGAGGGACTTTAGTATGACCGATAACAATGCCATCAAACGGTGAAACAAATTCGATTTTTTCATCCACAAACATGTCAGACGGATCAGAAACAAATCCAATGGTTTCACCTTCCCGAACCCGCTCACCCAGTTCTTTGTTAATATTTAGAATACCGTTTGCTGGAGCTCTGACCCATTTACTGGAATCTGCGAGATAGGGTTCAGTAACTTTTTTTCTGGATCGGCTCTTCGGGAACATGTCCAGGTAGCGCATCACTGAGATAATACCTTTTACGCCAGTACTAATTGAAAACGCATCAAACCTCAGTGCTTCACCCGCTTCATATACCAGTAACGGAAGCCCTGCATCATCTGCTGTTGCTCTAAGAGAGCCATCTCGTAAGGGAGAATCCACAATCACGGGAACCCCGAAAGCTTTCGCCATATCCAGGGTTCCCTGGGTACTGAAATCCGCACGGATTTGAGGAAGGTTGGTTCGATGCCCGCCCGCCGTATGCAGATCTATACCGTGAGTACACTGACTGATAATTTCATCTGTAAACGTTTTAGCGAGCCTTGACGCCAACGACCCGGATTCCGTTCCCGGGAAACTGCGATTCAAATCACGACCGTCAGGTAAATAGCGTGAATGCTGAATGATTCCGAAAACATTAACGATGGGAATCGCAATCAATGTTCCTCGTAACTTATCAATGCCCGACTTCTTGAACAACGAACGAATAATTTCGACCCCGTTGATTTCATTGCCATGGATGGCAGCGCATACAAATAATCTTGGGCCTTCAAGTTTGCCATTTATCACGTGCACCGCCATGTTCAGCGAACCCTGCATCGTATACAGACCGGGCATCTGCACATTAACCACGCGCTTCTCGCCGGGCTGGATCATTTCGCTGCCAATCCGGAAAGCGCTATTTTTAACCCTTGCCACGGGTTCTGGTTCTTTTTGGTTTTGCGTTGTTTTCGATAAACTCGATAATCATCCCCGCCACATCTTTTCCAGTGGCTTTTTCTATGCCCTCCATACC
>JAIBDK010000079.1 GCA_024679435.1 Gammaproteobacteria bacterium
CATGGCATTTATGGATATCTGCACCCTTGATATAATGGGTATAAACTGCTCGATAACCCGCTCCGGCTATACCGGCGAAGACGGGTTTGAAATATCAGTACGTGATAATGATGCCTCTGATCTTGCAAATCTGCTGATAGATAATAATGATGTTGAATGGGTAGGCCTCGGGGCCAGAGATTCCTTGAGACTTGAAGCCGGATTGTGTCTTTATGGGCACGATCTAAATGAACAAACTACCCCGTTGGAAGCCAATCTGTTGTGGGCTATATCGAAAGCCAGAAGACCCGGTGGCGAACGCAGTGGCGGCTTTCCTGGCGATCACTTGGTAATGCCTCAGATTCCTCGGAATGTGGGTACCTTGCTGGTCGGTCTGCAACCTGAAGGGAAAGCTCCCATCAGGGAAGGCGCTATCATAGAAGATTCTCTGGGAAAACAAATCGGCCATGTAACCAGCGGCAGTTTCAGCCCGAGCCTCGGACAACCCATCTGCATCGGATATGTGAGCATCGATTATTCCAAACCGGAAACTCGGTTGAATGCAGTTGTAAGAAACAAGCGTTTACCTGTGGTTGTTACCCGTTTGCCGTTTGTCCCGAGAAATTACTACCGTAAAACCTGAAGCAACCTTTAAATAATTACTGGTTCCTGCGATCATGCGAATCTGAGAACCACTTAAACAAAAATTTACAACGAGGTAAAAATTATGACTACTAAATATACTGAAGATCACGAATGGGCCAGAACGGAAGGCGATCTTCTGGTTATAGGCATTACTAACTACGCCCAGGAACAACTGGGAGAAGTTGTTTTTGTTGAACTACCAGACATTGATCAAAGTCTGGAGCAACGCGATGAGGCGGCCGTTATTGAATCTGTTAAAGCGGCGGGAGAAGTCAAGTCTCCCGTGGGTGGCACCGTAGTGGAAGTCAACGAAGCATTAAACAACAACCCCGAAAAAATCAATGAAGATCCGTCAGGTGATGGCTGGGTTTACAAGATCAAGCCCGCTGACAGCAACGAATTTGAAGCGCTTATGGATGATGCCGCTTATGACGCACTGGTGGAAACGCTGTCCTGAAAAAAAGACAGCAATAGATACTCTGCGCAGTCACATAGAACAGAGCAACTATAAACACCACTTTTTTATAACAAACTGCCCTGCACAAATAATCGGAAACTGAATAACCATGCCAAGAGCTGACGATTTTACCATTCGCCATATCGGTTCCAGCCCGGAACAGATTACAACTATGCTGGAATCACTGAGAGTGAGTTCTCTGGACGAATTGATAGAACAAACAATTCCGGATTCCATCCAGAGCACCGATGAATTTTCTTTACCAAGATCTCTGGACGAAAATCGTCTTAACAAACTAAGTCGCCAAATCGCCTCGGATAATACTGCGGCGATATCGATGATTGGCATGGGTTATTACGGAACCGTTACCCCGCCGGTAATACGCCGCAACGTGATGGAAAACCCGGACTGGTATACCGCTTACACACCTTATCAACCGGAAGTCAGTCAGGCTCGGCTGGAGATTCTAATTACCTTCCAGCATATGATTATGGATTTAACCGGTATGGAAATGGCGAACGCATCTATGCTGGATGAAGCAACCGCCGCAGCCGAAGCCATGCAAATGGCCAGCAGAGTAACCAAAAATAAATCGAACCGAATTTTTGTTGATCAGGACTGCTATCCCCAGACCATTGCCGTCGTCAAGACGCGGGCAGAACCCATGAACATTGAAGTCGTCGTTGGTGACTTCAGAACTGACTTAAATGAGGGTGAATTTTTTGCCGGTTTGGTTCAATATCCATCTTGTTCCGGAGAAATTCGTGACTATACCAATGCAATCGCAACGATGAAGCAGAAAGATGCCATGGTGATTATGGCTGCAGATCCGTTGGCATTAACAGTCTTGAAATCTCCCGGCGAACTTGGTGCAGATATCGTCGTTGGCAGCACTCAGCGATTTGGTGTACCCATGGGCTTTGGCGGGCCCCACGCTGCGTATATGGCCACCCATGAGAAATACAAACGATCGCTACCAGGAAGGTTAATCGGAACAACCATTGATGCTAATGGCAACCTGGCTTACAGAATGGCATTGCAAACCAGAGAACAGCATATTCGCAGGGACAAGGCCACCAGTAATATATGTACATCTCAAGTGCTTCTTGCTGTCATGGCAACGGTTTATGCTATGTACCACGGCCCCGAAGGCCTGACCCGGATCGCCAAAAGTATAAATCGACACGCTCGGGCACTTGCACAGGAGCTGACAGACCTGGGTTACGAGGTTGTTCATTCTCAGTTTTTTGACACGCTCACCGTTAGGAAAGACGGTCAGGCCCGCAGAATCCAGGATAAAGCCGAACAGGCCCGATATAACCTCAGGCTAATCGACGAAAACCATATCGGCATCAGTCTTGACGAAACCACCACCCGAGAAAAAATTGTCGGCTTGCTGGAAGTGTTTGAAGGATTTACTTCAAGTCAGGTAAAAGGGAATTTGTTTGACATCGACCTTAATCCCTCAATCCCGAAGTCGCTGGAACGATCTGATGAGTTTATGACTCACTCGATTTTCCATCGCTACCGTTCAGAAACTGAGTTCATGCGTTATTTACGCAAGACCGCGAGTAAGGATATTACTTTGACAAGATCCATGATCCCATTAGGCTCATGCACCATGAAACTGAATGCAGCCAGTGAAATGGAATCGATTTCAAATCCGTTGTTCGCCCATATTCATCCATTTGCGCCTTCAAAGCACACCAAAGGTTACCACCGTATCATCAATCGACTGGATTCTATGCTGTGCGAGATCACCGGATTTGACGGATTCTCGTTTCAGCCAAATGCTGGATCCCAGGGTGAATATGCCGGTCTATTATGTATACGCGCGTGGCATAAATCCCAAGGCGATGACCAGAGAAACGTCTGCCTTATCCCTTCGTCAGCTCACGGGACCAACCCTGCCAGTGCCATTATGGCCGGCATGAGGGTAGTGGTAGTGAAATGCGATGCCAATGGCAATATTGACCTCAACGACTTTCAATCAAAAGCAGAAGAGTTTAAGGATACACTGGCAGCGACCATGGTGACATACCCTTCGACTCACGGAGTATTCGAAGAAGCCATTCGTGAAATATGTGAAATTGTCCATTCCAACGGCGGACAGGTCTATATGGATGGTGCCAACATGAATGCAATGGTCGGGATATGCCGGCCTGCGGAGATCGGCGCCGATGTCATGCACCTTAACCTTCACAAAACATTCGCCATACCACACGGCGGTGGTGGCCCTGGAATGGGGCCCATTGGGGTAAGAAGGCATTTGCAGCCGTTTCTGCCGGATCATCCGGTGGTCAGCTCTAATCGGGGAGGGTCGAGTCCTTTAGGAACCATAGCCGCTGCGCCTTGGGGATCACCTCTTATTTTGACAATATCATGGGCATACATGAGGCTGCTGGGCAAACACGGACTGAAAAGGTCGACCCAGGTTGCCATTCTCAATGCCAACTACATTGCAACTCGTCTCGACCCCCATTATCCGGTCGTTTATAAAGGAAAAAACGACAGAGTCGCCCACGAATGCGTGATAAACCTTGCCCCCATCAAAGAAAAATGTGGAGTCACGGTGGAGGACGTCGCCAAGCGGCTGGTAGATTATGGTTTCCATGCCCCAACGATGTCATGGCCTGTTCCCGACTCATTGATGATTGAGCCTACGGAAAGTGAATCGCTGGATGAAATTGACCGCTTTTGCGATGCCATGATTCAGATCAGGGAGGAAATCAGACAAATTGAAGAAGAAGTTATACCCCTCGAAAACAGCCTGTTGACCAATGCACCCCACGCCTACCATCTTCTGATGGCGGAAAACTGGGACCGCCCTTATACCCGAGAACAGGCATATTTTCCGACCGCTCAATCAAAAGATAACAAATTCTGGCCGCCAGTCGGGCGAGTGGACAACGTTCATGGAGATAAAAATCTCTTTTGCTCATGCCCACCCATGACAGAATACACGTAACGACATATATCAAATGGCGCTCTTGTAATCCAAATGCACACAGAAAAACCCATAACCCGTAAGCCCGTTGTTCAGGGCGAAAAACTTCGGGGCGCCGATAAGATGGCCAGAATTCCGGTGAAAATTGAGCCGCTTTCGCGGGATCAGCTACTCCGAAAGCCAAAATGGATCCGGGCAAGCTTTACTGGCACCCGGGAAGTAGCGGATCTGAAAAAAATATTACGATCCAAAGGCCTCCATACGGTATGCGAAGAAGCTGCTTGCCCTAATCTGGGGGAATGCTTCGGCAAGGGAACGGCGACCTTTATGATTATGGGCGATATCTGCACCCGCAGATGCCCTTTTTGTGATGTTGGTCATGGCAGACCGAATCCGCTGGACCCGGATGAACCTGTCAATCTGGCCGATACCATTGCCGCGATGAATCTTAAATATGTGGTTATTACATCCGTGGATCGTGATGATTTACGAGATGGGGGAGCCGGACATTTTGTAGATTGCATCCAGGCTATACGCAGAAAATGTCCAACTACTCGGATTGAAGTACTCACCCCGGACTTTAGAGGCCGCATCGATGTAGCAGTGGATATTCTCAATCAATCCCCGGCAGACGTCTTCAACCATAACCTTGAAACGGTGCCCCGCTTGTATAAAAAAGCGCGCCCCGGTTCAGACTATCAGTATTCCCTGGATTTGCTAAAACGAGTGAAACTAGCGCAACCGGACACACCGACAAAATCAGGAATAATGCTGGGGCTTGGCGAAACACGCGAAGAGATTATTGAAGTGATGGAGGACATGAGACGACATAACGTCGATATGGTTACCCTGGGACAGTACCTGCAACCGAGTCGCCACCATCTGGCTGTTGAGAAATACTGGAGCCCTGAAGAATTCGACGAATTAAGAATTATCGGCGAATCTCTGGGGTTCTCAAATGTTGCTTCAGGGCCCATGGTTCGATCTTCCTACCACGCTGATCTTCAGGCGAAAAACGCTGTTTGACCACAGCAGAGCATCACAAACGCACATATAATCTTGTAGTCATGTATATGAATTGGGCTCAAAACCTAAATAAAACAACCATCTTCCGCTAGTCACGCTCAACGGGTTGATATACAATTTGCCTATATCGATCACTTATCAACAACAAATTTCTACTGATAAGCTAGGATCGGTGTTATTACTATAACTCAAATAAAAGAGGAGAAATCTAATGAGAGTTACAAAAACTGCAGCGTTCGCAGCTGCTATATCACTTGCCGCGATGGGCGCTCAGGCCGGGACATTGGAAGATGTGAAGGCTCGTGGCGAACTAAATTGTGTTGTTACAACAGGCTTGGCTGGTTTCGCAGCACCAGACGAAAATGGACGATGGGAAGGTTTCGACGCATCTTTTTGCCGCGCTGTTGCTGCAGCGGTATTGGGTGATGGCGAAAAAGTTAAGTTTGTTCCTTCTACCGGTAAAACCCGTTTCACTCTTTTGAATTCCGGCGAAGGCGACATTCTTTTCCGTAATACGACAGAAACCATGAGCCGTGACACCGATCTTAAACTGAACTTTTTACCTGTAAACTACTATGACGGTCAGGGCTTCCTGGTTCGCTCAGATCTGGGGGTAACTTCGGCTTCAGAACTGGATGGAGCGTCAGTGTGTATTCAAACCGGTACCACTACTGAATTGAATCTTGCTGACTACTTTCGTGCAAACGGCATGAGCTATGAGCCTGTGAACATTGAAACTAACGAAGAAGGCATCAGCAACTACTCGGCCAACCGCTGTGACGTTTACACCACAGACGCGTCAGGTCTGGCTTCAACCCGTGCAGCACTGGAAGATCCTTCTGCTCACATACTGTTGCCTGAAATCATTTCAAAAGAACCTCTCGGCGGGGCAACTCGTCATGGTGATGATGAATGGTCTGACGTTGGAAAATGGGTCGTTAACGCATTGATCATCGCAGAAGAACTTGGCGTAAATTCAACCAATATTGGGGAATTGTGCGGAGCTGCCGGCAACAATCCAAGTATTAACCGTCTGTGTGGTACAGAGGGAGACATGGGCTCAATGCTGGGTCTTGATGCACAATGGGCCGTTCGTGCTATTTCAGTTGCTGGTAACTACGCTGAAATCTTTGACGCAAACATTGGCCCCCAAACCCCTCTTGCTCTGGAGCGCGGTCTGAACGCTTCCTGGAGAGACGGCGGCATTCTCTACGCTGCTCCGATTCGTTAATCGAATTGATCAGCTAAATTGGGGCACTACGGTGCCCCAATTTTTTACCTGAATGAATATTGACATCATCATTCCAATCAGACACCTAAAAATTAGAATTTGTTAAACTGCCATCATTCACAAAACTGCAGTTTTTCGGATACTAAACACCGAACTCAGCCAAGTTTCAGATCCCTCTCTGGTAAAACGGCAAACAGGTACCAAGCATGAGTGAAGTAGCCATTCCTCCCCAAAGAAACGCGATTTCCCGATTATGGAACGATAAAGAAACTCGATCCGTCATTATCCAGATCGTCGCCACAGTCCTGATTTTAGGGTTCTTTGCTTACATAATACGAAATGCCGTAGATAACCTTGCAGCTATCGGCAAAGGGTTCAGTTACAAATTTCTCTGGCAACCTTCCAGTTACGATATAAACCAGCATTTTATAGAGTACTCTTCCCGGTCGACGCATTTCCGGGCAATGCTGGTTGGCCTACTCAATACACTATTGGTAGCAGTGGCAGGAATCATTCTTTCATCGATTCTCGGATTTACACTAGGGGTACTTCGATTATCAAAAAACTGGTTAACCAATAAACTGGCCTATGTTTATATAGAATACGTGCGGAATGTGCCCGTACTGCTGCATATTCTCCTGGTGCATGGAATCATTGTTCACTCGCTTCCGGTTCCCAAAAATGCCATCAATTTTAATGACACCGCATTTTTAACCAATCGAGGCTTCTTTACTCCCGCGCCGGAAATAGAACCCTTGTTCTGGGCAGTGATAGGACTGTTCGTCGGCGCTATTGTGTTCATGCTCTGGTTCAAACAATTCGCTCAAAAAATTCAGGATGAAACCGGCAAGCATTATCCTGTTGCACTCATAGGTGTCGGCACTATCGTGATTCTTCCCCTTATTGTCTACTTTCTTCTCGGTAGTCCGATTGTCTGGAATATTCCCGAATTAAAAGGTTTTAACTTTAAAGGTGGAATGGTAATTCGACCCGAGTTTATTGCCTTATGGCTGGCACTATCCGGATACACCGCGGCCTTTATCGGAGAAATTGTTCGCGCCGGAATTGTTGCTGTGAGTTACGGTCAGACTGAAGCGGCTTCTGCACTGGGCATCAGCAGAGGGCGAACCCTGAGTCTAGTGGTCATTCCTCAGGCACTTCGCATCATTGTCCCCCCATTAACCAGCCAATATCTTAATATCACAAAGAACTCATCACTGGCAGTCGCCATCGGATATATGGATGTAGTTGCCACAATTGGTGGTATTTCACTTAACCAGACCGGTCGTGAAATGGAATGTATGGTTATTGTCCTGTTAATCTACCTGGTCCTATCGCTATTAATTTCAGCGGCGATGAACTGGTATAACAACCGCATAAAATTAGTGGAGAGGTAGGAGAAAAATCATGACCGATAATAACTATACTGCAGGCGAACACCCCGATCTGCCCCCACCATCCAACACGATTGGCGTTGTTGCCTGGATTAGAGAGAATCTGCTCTCGTCTCCCGCCAACATAGTTATGACCATTCTTTCAATCTGGTTTCTGTATAAAACCGTTCCGCCGATGGTTGACTGGCTCTTTTTAGACGCAGCATACACCGGAAATAACCGGGAGGAATGCAAAGCGCAGGCCAGTGGTGCCTGCTGGGCATTCATCGGCGAGCGTCTTGAACTGTTTACCTATGGCTTTTACCCGATCGAACAAAGATGGCGGGTTAACCTTTCATTTTTATTGCTGATTATTGCGTTAATTCCTGTGCTTTGGGACAAAACGCCCATGCGCAAAACAGGCATGTATTTCAGCTGCGTGTTTCCATTTATCGCGGGCTGGTTGTTATTGGGCGGATTTGGGCTGGAGCCGGTACCTACAGACAAGTTTGGCGGCTTCATGCTTACGCTGGTCATCGGCGTAACCGGGATCGCGTTCTCGTTACCCATTGGTATCTGTCTTGCCCTGGGCAGACAGTCAAAACTGCCCATTATTCGCACATTCAGCGTCGGATTTATAGAATTTATAAGGGGCGTTCCTCTGATAACGCTGTTATTTGTGGCATCGACGATGCTTAACTACTTTCTACCGAAAGGAACCACATTTGACCTTTTACTGCGGGTACTGATAATGGTGACCCTATTTGCTTCAGCCTATATGGCTGAAGTGGTCAGAGGCGGCCTGCAGGCGATTCCCAAGGGACAGATTGAGGCCGCCGATGCCATGGGATTAAAATACTGGTCGTCCATGAGATTAGTGGTTCTGCCTCAGGCACTCAAAATTTCGATCCCTGGAATCGTGAATACCATTATAGGACTCTATAA
>JAIBDK010000396.1 GCA_024679435.1 Gammaproteobacteria bacterium
ATCAAAGATATACGGTATTACCGAGGTTTCAAATCGGCGGTTCAATTCATCAGCAGAAATATAATTTGGGGTAAATTTATCTACCGCTGATTGTTCGTGATTGGTTTGTACGGATGTTCCAACACTCTCAACAGGCTGCGTCTGGATATTCTCAGAGCTGTTATTGTCCTGGTCATTAGAGCAGGCATAGACCAGGCAACTTAACAGTATTATTAAGCTGGTTTTGAAGTTTCTGACGTTCATGTTGGCAAGTTTGAAATAGATTGGTTGATTGCAGGCTTTACCCAGTTGGATTTCGATTCATGTCTGATTTTTCTTAAGCAGGGATTTTACCTGTGAAGAGAACTTGATATGGCCATCACCGATATAAGCTTCATGATTTTTCTCGATGTCTGACAGTTTGTAAAAATAATTCACCATCAGCCCAAAAGAGCGTTTCATTCCCTGTTGCGAATGATCACCCATCCAGTGTATCTGCTCAATTCTGGCTCCGTTGGTCAGGTGAAAATTGGCCACTGAATCCGATGCACCCTTGGTGCGTTTTTCGTTTACCAAATAGTGTGCGCACATCCGCATTAGCAGTGATTGTAGTTCTTTGGACGCATTAAGTGCCTGATAGTCAACAGTAGATTCGGTCTCAACGATTTCGCGTAGAAGTTGAGACTCTGTTTTACTGGTCAAAAATTGATCATTACCTTTCAGGTATTTATCCAGAAAAGCATGAAACCCCGGGATCGGGGAAAGCGTAGCAAATGTTTTTAAATTTGGAAATAGTCGACTCAAGTCATCGACTACGCGCTTAATCAGAAAATCACCCAAACTGACACCACGTAGTCCGAGCTGAGTATTTGAAATCGAATAGAAAATCGCCGTATCCACATGCTCGGGATCTTCCACCGGAGCGGAGTCATCCAGCAATACATGTATGTTGCCTGATAATCCGTTAACCAGCGCCACCTGAACAAAAATGAGCGGCTCGTCCGGCATTCTTGGATGAAAAAAAGCATAACAACAGCGGTCAATATCCAGACGATTTTTTAAATCGTCCCACGATTGAATTTCATGGACGGCTTCGTAGGCAATCAGTTTCTCAAGCAGGGCAGCCGGCTCATTCCAGGTGATTCTCTTGAGGTCGAGAAAACCGATATCGAACCAGGAAACCAGCAGGTTTTGTAAATCCCGGTTCAGCGCTTCGAGGCCAGGCAGTTGGCGTGAAAAGCGCACCAGATCTGCTCGCATGTCCACCAGAAAGTTTACGCCGCTGGGCAATGCGTTAAATTGCGTGAACAGCTTGACCCAGGGCGGACGAAGCTGTGAACGCATTTCCTCCAGAAACTGAGTCGACTCACTGTTTGGATAGGTAGAAATGTCTTCTGAAGCAATGTCTGGTTCGCCTGATGTTTCGAGATAGGCTTTCATGGTAGATCTGAGCTGCTCTTCATTGATACCGAACTCATCAGCAATGAGTTTCAAAAAACGGTATCTGCCCTGATCGTTTAATCCGAGATATGCGCGACCAAGGTCTGCGGCCCGGGAGCGGGCGGTGACTTCGCCACCTTTTGTTTCCAGACAGTTCTGCATATGTTTACGAAGGACCTTAATATCCGATTCGGGTAGATCGGATCGTAATGCGATTGATTTTCCGTCGTCCAGCGGGGATATTCTTTTCCAGCCCCAGGCCAGATTATCCAGCGTTCGGTCGAACATCGATCGAGAGGTAAGGTGTTTCAGTTGCATCGATTAATAAATATCGTCTTTGTTTGAAAAAATAGGTAAGTTGAATCATACCTATGAGACCGTTTAAATTGTTACTGGTTCTAAATAAGAGTTTTTGATACAACTCAGGGCTGGGCATGTTGAACAGCACAAATATAGAAGTCACATTTTATGAAAAATCGTTATCAGCACAGAGCTTGTTATATGGAAGGTTGGTATGAAATGGAAGAGCAAAAATTGTTATCCAGTACCGTGGATGAGTTTATCTTCGAGGACCCCCGTGAATCGGCGCCTGTCAACCGAAAGCAGCTGGGCGGTTACATGAGACGCTGGGATGCCTGGACCCGATCCGAAGGCGCTTCCAATCTATGGAAACTTGATTATGAGGTTCGACAGGATAAGGAGGGTCTCTTGACAGACTGGGAGTGGTGGGAACTGACAGGGACAGATATCCGTGGAATGGCGTTTGTGGTGACTTCGGATCGGGGTGTCGTGATTGAGAAGATCGCATATTTTGATCGGAAGATTTATAACCCGTGAAATTTTCCGGCCTATTCTGACTCGGACTTTTATTACGATTCAGTAAATAAAGTGTGTGTTTTCATGAGCAATTAATGGTGATGTTCTGCAGTTTTTGTTTGAGATCTCGATAGGAGTGGCAAGCGGTGATGCATTTTATTGCCACGGAGCGGAGGATGATATCCGCATGAAAACAAAAGAAAACACTCATTGGTGATGCTTATTGTCGCATAGTTGATAATTGGTCGTTCGTCTATGTTATATTATTTAGTCCGATATTCAGGGTAGTGCGATTGTTGTTGTTTGCGACGACTGCAGGAAAGCTTGCGATGTCGGTCGTAACTATTTTGAGTCTTAATTGACTATAATGAAGGCGTAAGCATCAGCTTCCTGACATTGCGATGTCTGTTTTAGAAAAGCTGGGCAGACAATATGTCCCGTCGAATATTAAGAAAATTCAGGGATGTAAAAGTTTAATATAAACCACTGGAGTTTTAACTAAATGAAAAAAACTATAGATCCAAA
>JAIBDK010000290.1 GCA_024679435.1 Gammaproteobacteria bacterium
AACTTGTAGATCTAGTTCTGGATAGTTACGAAAAATGCCCGATTCGTTAAAACCCTGACGACGTTCGCTATCCAAATATCGTTTGATGTTGGGTAATTCAGCAACACGGTTTTGATGGTGGCGTAGTTCAGTGGACATAAATTTATTACTTGCCTTCGGGAATGCGTACTCCAGTCCGCAGGTCAATTGAAAAAGCGCGAGGTCGGCGATAGTCACTTCGCTTCCATGCAACCAAACAGAATGGTTCAAGGTACTACTGAAATAGTCGAGCCAACTTGCCAGTCGTCCATCGAGAAATGAGCTCGCACGCACCTTCGCAACAACAGCTTGTTCTTCATAAGTCAGGGCAACTGAAACGGGATGGTGGGTGTCATGAACCTCGTTAACAACATCCATTACGGTCAAAAGCAGTTGAAGCACCCTGGCTTCGTCATACGTTTTAGAGGGAATCAATTGGTGTTCTCGACCGATATAAAGAGAAATTGCCGGGACCTGTGCAATCACATTATCGCCATCTTTTAAAAACGGCGGTGCAAAACCAATTCCTGTGGCGCGCATAGAGACGATTCTGTCTATGTCCCCTTCGCAACCGAAGTCGCGATAAGCTGCATTTACCTGTTCGAGAATCAGTCTGATAAATTCGCCGCGCCCGGGTAATCCCGGCCAATAATATAGTTCGTACACGTTGGTCTCTCCGGATAAATTGCCTAAGTTTAACGCGTCAATTTCTTGGTCCAAAATCTGACTGAATTTGACATCCGGCATTCGTTTACCAAAATTCTCTTATTCCAATCTTATGCCATCTTAGGCACTGCCAGGTAAAATATGGTTTAGAGATAATGCGGGGATGAGATCACGAAACAATCAAAATAACCGCCACCGATTTGCCGTAGAAATCGTCCAATACACGATCTTGTGTTTCTTGCCCAGTCAAATTAAGTCGCAAGCATATGGAAGATAGGCTAGTTGAACAGGGAACTAGCGCAACTCGAAAACCTGCACGATTAGGGGCTAATAAGTTTGGCCCTCAATATGCCAGCGACTGAAACAGGAGACCTCAGGGACGTAATTCACAATTCGACTTAATTTGTATTATGTCCCCGGAATTCAGATTTAATCCTGTTTTTGACACAAATTACCGCTATCCGGCTTTAATAACATGATCAAGAAAAAGCGAGAATAATCTGTCAATATCGTCAGGCACATCACTTAACGCATGATTACCGTTGACCAGATGTAATGAATGGCCTGATTCTCGGGCAAAGCGGATGGAGGCCTCAACCGGAATCACATCGTCATTCCATCCATGGACAATATCAACAACTGAAGCTTTGGTTGAATATACCTGGCATGAATAACCGGGCATATAAAGTGCCGGCGCCATGAGAAAAAGTCCTTTTATCAAATGTGATCCAGATGAAACTAAAGAGACGTATCCACCCATGCTTGAACCGGCCAGTAGACAATCGTCTGTTTCGTTATCGAGCAGGTATCGGAGCCGTTGAACACGGGCATCCGGATCCATCGTATCGGTATAATCTACTGACTTGATTTCAAGCTGTCGATTGGCTGCAATTTTGGCAAGACGCTTTATCTTGGTTCCCCAGGGTCCACTTTCCATACCATGTGAGAAAATAATTTTCATACTTGTAATTTAGCATGACTATAATAACTGTGAAAAATCAAAAGCGGTTAGTAACCATTGATTTGATACACTAGAAATATGCAGTGGCGGAACCGGCAGGACTCGAAACTTCAGTCAGTGGATTCTAAGAGCATTCCCTGTTGAATTTGAGCAATGCGAAAAATTTCGACATGCCTGCGATTTATATTCGAGACGAAGTGGTTATTTTTCAATATCCACAATTACCTCATTCCTGCGCAAAAACCACAAGGTAAAGGGAGAATTGTAGCGGGCATATTCCGGTTCCCCCATAATTTTAATTTTTCGAGCAGCTAAATTCTGCATCAGCACCGTTTTATTTTTATTAAAATTACTTTGAGACCAGCTACCAGAAAACTGCCGTGCTGCAGCCATCCTGCTCGGAACTTCACGGATAGTAATATTCTCATTGTTAGGCGAAGGAAGGGTTTCCAGCGTATACTCCGAGGGCATAACAAAACTGAATCGATGTTCATTTAGCCCGCTATCAGAAGGGACTTGCAGAACGGGCGTCGTCATTTCTATTTTTTGCCCTTGCACTGATTTTTGACTCACCGGCGCGGTCATGGAAATATTTTGGCTTGGAACGTTATTTCCGGAGATGTAGTCAAACAAGATTCTAAATGCCGAATTTCCGGCTTTCCCAAATCCTTCAGTAACGATGACCTCAGCAACTATAAAAGATTGATATTCGCGTATTTCAAAATCTTCATATGATTCTATCGTGCGATACGGCGCTTCTTCATATGCCATTGCAAACCTTCCTGGTGCGCAAGCCATCAGGCAAAGTATCCCCAACGTTTGCACCATGCATTTAAATTTTAGTTTCATTTCCATCTATAACTACAGCAAGGCTTCAATCGCATCAACCAGAGAGTCCGCAGTGGGTTTGGTAGAGCTACCATAGTGAACAACAGACTGATCTAACGGATTTACAAGGTATTTGTTGAAGTTCCAGCGTGGCTCGGCAGACTTTTCGGCAAGAATTTTAAACAACGGATGAGCCGAGTCACCGCGCACAGATTGAGGAGACACCATAGTAAATGTTACTCCATAATTGATATAGCACACCTCTGCTGTTTTGGACTCATCAGAAGCTTCCTGTCTAAAATCATTGGAGGGAAAGCCAACGATCACCAGACCCCGGTCCGTATAGCGTTGATGCAGTTCTTCAAGTTCGCTAAATTGACCTGTAAATCCGCAGTGGCTCGCAGTGTTAACCATTAATACGGCTTTTGCAGACGAGGCATCGCATAACTTCACCTGTTCGGCAGAATGTAGTTTTTTAAATTCGTATTGTAAAATTTCCGGGCAGTCTTGAGAAGAATAGGCCGAAAAAGACAGGAGTGATGTTAAAAGAATAAAAACTTTAATTTTCATTTTGAAGTCATTAATAGAGCAGGTTTAATTTACTGGGTACGACACGATGATCGACCAGAACAACGTTTATCGAAACGCCAGCGCGCGAAATGCCCATACAGGTAACAGGTAATGTTATATAAAGGCTTTATTGAAACAAGAAACCCGAGTATTTGATAAGGACCCAACCTAGACCAAATTTTCAGAAAGGCATCAACACCGGTATAGATTTGGGATTCATCCTCAACCACATGTAACACCCTCATGGCCTGATCTGCGGTAATCCCATGTCTATCAAGATATGCTGCTTCACTAACGATACTCATCCAGTTGACATCAGAATGTTTATCAAGACGCATATAGTGCTGAATTTCGCGCTTACATAAAGCGCACCCGCTATCGTAAATAACCGCAAGCGGGAGACCACTATCGCCGCTTGAGCCGGTGATATCGCTATTCACTTTGGGGAACCGATCAGACCACCGCATTATAGAAGATGTCGCCCGCCATCCATTGGCAAAACACGCCCGGTGATGTAGTTACTGTTTAACAAGTAGTCAACTGCATGTTGAAACTCGTTAAATCCGCCTTCTTTCCCCATCACACTTTTCCGTAAAGTTTTGCGACGGTAGATTTCGTCATCTCCTTCATTAAACATAACCAGCGCTGGAGCCAGACTGTTAACCTTCACTTTCGGACCGAGTTTTGCAGAAAAAGAATAGGTCAGATTATCCTGTGCAGCTTTGCTGGCTGCATAAGCAATATGCTTTGTGCTACCGCGACTGCTGACGTAATCTCCCACATGAATAATATCAGCAGACTGCTCCTGACTTGCCTCGAGGAGTGGAGCCAGCAACTGATTTATCTGGTAAGGTGCAGTAACATGAACCGTCATCATACGCTTGATAATCTCCCCCGGTTCCATGTCGCAGTCGTCCGGAAGCCAAT
>JAIBDK010000203.1 GCA_024679435.1 Gammaproteobacteria bacterium
GAAGAACGCTCAAAAGCGGCATCAAAATATCCCTGAGTATATCCGGCTCCAAGAATAATCAAAATTAAAACTGATATTCCAATCAATATTGGAATTTTTAATGGAATTGATTTTGTAAAACTTTGAGAATTTGTAGATTTTGATTCAGAGACAGGTTGGTCCAATGATCATCTCGAAACCGCCTGGGAACAGGATGATTTTGTCGTTGATCCAACTCGACTCACACTCTATGTCGGCGCCACTGGAATAGACGGAGACACATTCAAAAATGAATATCTCATGGACAAATACGGCATCCAGATAAATAAAACATCCCGCAATACCGTGCTGTTTATGACCAATATAGGGACAACCAGAAGTTCGGTAGCATTTTTGATTGATGTGCTCCATAAAATTGCCGGAGATCTCGAGCAGGAGCAGGAAGAATTCGGCCGATCAGAAAGAAAACTTTTCGAAAAACGAGTTAACTCGCTAAC
Organism: Gammaproteobacteria bacterium; assembly: GCA_024679435.1. Classification (GTDB taxonomy): domain Bacteria; phylum Pseudomonadota; class Gammaproteobacteria; order Arenicellales; family Poriferihabitantaceae; genus JAIBDK01. The sequence continues at coordinate 477 of JAIBDK010000203.1, forward strand.
CAGAGATCTTCCACCGCTTCCAGATTTCAGCCATTTTCATGAATCTTTCAGTCCAGGGGCGAGCGCCGGAACTAAGGAAGGTCACCTTCGCAAAGCATTTTTCCTTGCTTATGAAGATGAAAATTGTGAGTACATAGAGATCGATGACCAAAAGCTGGAACAGGCAATAACTGACGGTCAGGAGATCGTTTCTGCGAGCTTCGTCATTCCCTATCCACCGGGATTCCCCATTCTAGTCCCAGGACAAGTCATCAGCACCGATATCCTGACATTCATGAAAAAACTGGATGTCAAGGAAATCCACGGATACCAACCTGAACTTGGGTTACAGGTCTTCACCGACGATGCCCTGCAATACGCCTCCGGCACACCCTGAGAGACTCTGATTTACTAAGCCTGTTCTTCTCATTACTGTTATTATCCTGCGAGAGCTCAAGCGAGCCGACGGATTTTCATCAGTTGTATACGTTTAAGTCGGGATAGCGTTGGGTGGCTTGTCGGCTTATTCTAGCCAGCCTGATGCATATGCACATCTTGTTGAGGAAACGGTATAGATATGCCGTTAGCATCAAACTCTGATTTGATTTTTTCCAAAAGGCTGGCGCGGACATTCCAGTAGTCAGCATTTATTACCCACGGCCTGACGTTAATATTAACGCTGCTATCCGCCAGTTCCCCCATAGCCACAATGGCTTCGGGTTCTTTTAAAATACGTGACTCCGATGCAATGACTGAGTTGATTATTTCGCAGGCTTTTACGTAGTTGTCTTCGTATCCAATACCAAACACCAGATCTACTCGACGGGTGTCTTCTGCCGAATAATTAACGATAACACCGTTATATACAACGCTGTTGGGAACGATGACTCGCTTATTATCCGGTGTCAGCATAATAGTGTTAAAAAGGTCAACTTCCACAACGGTTCCCGACGTGCCGCCGGCCTCCACATAGTGATTCACTTTAAACGGCTCAAAAATTGCAATCAGAACGCCGGAGGCGAAATTGGATAAAGAGTCTTTAACTGCAAGACCCACCGCAAGGCCCGCTGCGCCAAATACCGCTAACGCGGAAGTCGTATCAATTCCGAGTTGCTCCAGTGACGCGAGAGTCACCAGCAATAGCATCGCAATATAGGAGGTGTTTTGAGAGAGCCTTGCCAGAAGCGCGTTAGTTCCGTGTTGCGAAAGAAAAATCTCCAGGCGTCTGCTTAACCATTTTGCAATCAGTCGACCGATAAAGAATATAGCCAGAGCCAGGCCGAATTTAGTTACCCAGGGCATGATTGCCTGCAAAAGTTGAGAAAGTTCGTTATTCATTATTTGTTTTATTTCCGTATGGTTGCGTATTTTACTAAAGTTAATTGTCAGTATTTGATATGTATAAAAGTTGATGGGGCTTAATGATTGGACATAACTTCTTTAATTATTCGAGATCGATGGCGCGGATTGCCTTTTTTAGAAAGCGAATCCGTCTTTCGAGTTCTGCGGGCGTTTCCCCGGTCATGGCAGTCGCGATGGATTGATCGCCACGTAATTTCTCTGCAAGCCACCCTCTGACCAGAACGTAGTATCGGGAATCATGCCCGAGATCAAGAATCGCCGGCATGGAATCCGGTAAATCGGGGTTATCAATAGCTTGCTGAACGGCCAGTATTTTTTGACCTAGTATTTCAGACTTTTCCTGAAAATCAGAAGCCGTGGATTGAACGTTAAATAACAGCACAACGGCGGCAAACAGGAACCCTATCAAATAACGGACCGTCATATTATTTGCAAATAGCAGGCAGAAATTAAGCAGTAAATAGTTCTACTCGAATTTTTTCCTGTAATTCATCTCTATGTTCATCCAGTTCACGAATTTGCTTTTCGTCAAGACTATCTTCCAGTTGCTTTTTAAGTCCTTCATTCAAATCGTTAAAACGTTTCTGGAAATCTTCCAGGTCACGTTCGCTCTGCTCGACAAGCTGCTCCAGCATTTTACCAAGCTCCTGGAAGCCGTCTTCCAGCATGGGCTGGATTTTTGAGACCTGATCTTCGGTAAGCTCCAGTAATTCTGACAGCGCTTCAGCCAGTCTATCTTCAATTTCAGCAATTGCCTCCTTATCTATGCTTTCCAGATAAGCGTGTAACTCCCTGATTTCATCGCTTTCCAGAATATCATTAAGTTGTTTCTCTGCATCTTTAGATGCCTGTTCCAGTTTTTTTGAAAGAGATTGCATTTCAAGATATCCCTTCTCGATTGATTCATTGATACTTTCTTGGAGTTCCCTGCTCTTAGTATCAAGAACGGGCTTCAGCTCATCCAGTTTCTTACGAGACAGATTCATTTGTTCCTCGATCTCGACAATCATTTTGTCGGAGTCAAATCGTTCGTTGTCGGCATAGCTTAGGGATGAAACAATAAAGCTAAGTAGAAGGGTAATGAAAAGTTTTTGTATGTTCATGCTGAGGACCGTGAATTCAATATGTTTGATGAATAATTAGTTAAAAAGAGAATCGGACTCTCACCCCTGCAAACAGGATTTCGTCTTCGTCCGGGTTTGCGGCAGGGTCTGAAACAAGTTGTACTGAAGGGGTAATAGCGAGATTTTGTGCCAGCTGGAGTCGATAAAACATTTCCGTTGTTACTTGATCTTTGTTTGAACCCACAGGTTCTCCCCAGTTCATTGCTAGACCAAAAAGGTCGGTTCGTTTAGTGATATAGTAAATAAGTCCTGCGGTGAAAGATTTATTGTACAGGGGTGCTGCCCCATTCGAAGAACCGTATTTAGTAAATAGCATAAGTTTTTGGTTGAACGTCCAGTTAGCGCTTAGTGTAAAACCATCGCTTTGAGGGACGCCGGCATCCACGCGTTCATCGGCATCCCATATTGTAACGTGGATATTGGTGAAATAGCGTTCTCCCCGGGAAGGTGACCAGCCGAATTCAGCAGTTTTGTAGAGTTCGCCCGTATCGTGGAACAATTTGGTTTCTGTTGCTACTCCGTTGGCATCACTGATAGAGGCCAACCCATACCATTGATCATTAAACCAGTGTCCAACACCAATGCCCGTCCCCCAGTCAGGAAGTGCAATTGAGGCGTTGAACAGAATAGCCAGGTTTTGGAAAGATGTCCAGGGGTTGGCATAACCCAGAACATCAAGAAAATCGTTTGGATCATAACGACCCATTACCAGTCCGGACTGTCCATCATTAAAAGAATATTGCCAGTTAAGGTCGCCTAACAGCGTCTTGGTATCGTTAAACAACGTTCCCGGAATGCCCAGATAACCTGCTGCGAAGCCAAGGTCAGCCGGAGCGATAGCACCATAAGCATGCCTATGATCGACGCTGAATACCATATTGCCGGTGTTTCCAGACTCAGCGTTAAGGAGATTCCAGCGGCCCGATACGCGAAATATACCACTACTAGCAGTATCTTCAGCGCCATTGGGGACATCACTGGCAGACTGAAACAGTGAGGTATAGGCGACACCCAGCTGCAATCCCACATTTGTATTTAGTTGGGATTTCCAGTTAAACCAGGGTTCCAGGGCCTTATCGAAGGATTCAAAAATAAGGGCAGGTGACTTGATTTCATCATCTTCGGTCAACTGTTTTGAAGTCGAACCAGGGCCTGAAAAACCTCGTTGTTCTTTCTTGAAGTCCGCTTTTCCAGTTGTTGATTCTTCAGCTAAAACAGGGGAGCATGTGAACAGGAGGCACAGTAAGCCAAACAGCGTCTTTTGCATTTCTAGGGTCTAATTTATTCGCAGTTGAGTAGTAACTTGACGGATTGCAGCTATTATCACAGATATTTAATGAAATTAATTTGCCAATTTACGTCAGTTTATCTAACATCAAGAAACCGAGCAAATTAATTTCACCATTGACCTCCGCACCCATCCAACTGGTTAAGGCCGCTTTTAAACTCCCGTTTACAGAGGCTATGAAACAATGCGGGGTCTCCTCATCTTATTACTATCGCAAGGTTCGACTTCCTTCAGGAGACGACGATCCCGAGAGTTTTCTTCCTGAAAAGCCATTCTGGAAGTTGATAAACCTGGTTGCAAAACAGGAAGGTATTCCTGATTTCGGTACCCGAGTGGCGGAGATCAGACCCTGGTGTAAAATTGAGTCTCTTGCACCGCTTTTGCAAAGCAGCAAGACACTTGAGGAATTACTCATCGCATTCTGCACGGCCGCTTCTGGTCAAAGTACCCATGCTCACTTTGAACTTGAACAGAATAACGAGAGCATCTGGTTTAAGAAGATAGATAAACCTCTTATTCGCAGTGATTCTCAAATGGAGATGTATCGACTGACGTCAATGATTCAACTGGTTCAGGTTGCAGCAGGTTCCACCTGGATTCCGGAAAAGGTACGATTAATAATGCAAGAAACCTGTCTGGAAATGCACTGTAAGTGGATACAAAATTCACAACTAGTATTCAACAGAGGGGAATCATCAATATCAATTCCAAACACTCTGCTCAATCTGCCGGTCAGTCTGAAAATACCGGTAACAGGCTCAAAATTAAGAACCTATGACATCA
>JAIBDK010000232.1 GCA_024679435.1 Gammaproteobacteria bacterium
ATCTTCGTTTATGGGTTCTAGCTGGTCTATCAGGGTATAAATGTCAGACAAGGATTCGGTGTCCCGAGCCCTGAAAAAACGACCGCCCGTTAAACGGGCCATTTCCGTTAAGGTAGTTTCATCGAGATCAGAAGACGGGTTGACCTGTCGTTGGCCAAAGATACTGTTTACAACCATTGAGTCAGCACCAACTCCGATGGTGTAAATTTTGAGTTTCGCTGTGGCTGCCAAATCAGCGGCTTTCAGGGGATCGATAACTCCGGATGTGTTCGCACCATCGGTCATTAAAATCAGCACTTTTCGGGATAAGTCTTTTGCCGATTCTTCAGCGGCAGTGTTAGAGGTGATATTATTATCAGACAGTCGCTTAATGGCGAGGCCCACGGCGTCACCAATAGCGGTTTTCTCGCCCGCTATTCCTATTGCGGCCTCCTGTAACAGGGTGTTGACTGTTTTCAGGTCGAAGCTCAAGGGAGACTGCAAATAGGCATGGGTGCCGAACAGAATTAATCCGATTCGGTCTCCTTTGCGGGATGAGATAAATTCCCTTGCCACATCTTTGACAGCGATCAGTCGGTTTACCCTGTCACCGGAAATTTCCATGTCTTCTGCTTTCATACTTCCAGATACATCTACGGCAATCACCAAATCTCTGCCCGTAACGGGTATTTGATCAGGCTCTCCTATCCACTGTGGACGCGAACAGGCCATTACAATCAACAGCCAGACTATAATTAATAAGGCTCGCTTCCATGCCGAAGCCGAAGCAGTGTTCTGGTTTGCCAGGAGCTCTACCTCTTTGAAAAAGGGAACCAGTAAAGCCGGTTCGGTGGTTGTAGCCGGAGGCATAAAACGATGCACAAACCAGGGGAGCGGCAGTAATACAAATATCCAGGGCCAGGCAAAAGTAAACATTCTAGACTTTCCCCCTTGTCCAGCGGATAAGAAAATTCTTTAATTCATCCAGGTCCAGTTTTGGAGACGGTTGATACATGTTGTCTCCAAGAACGCGGCCAGCTCCGCGGCTGAAACCGTCCTGCGAGATAGTGCTGGAATCCAGAAACGCAAGCCATGCTGTTCCGTGTAATAGGGCAACCTTCTCTCGGCCGTATTGATGGATGGCATATTGGCGCAGTAATTGTGACACCGTCTCCAGCGTCTGAGTGTCGGTGGTCATGGTTACGGCGTTCAAGCGGGAGATAAACTCACGGACCGGGAGCTGTTTTCGGCGGCGCTTCAGCATCCATCGAGTGAGCATAAAGGCGCAGATTAAGGAGAGAATGACGATGATCCACCATCCGGGAGCCGGCGGCCATAGCGAGGGAGCGCCGGGTAGCTGGATGTCGATGAGCTGGGAAAGAGGGTCGGTTTGATTCTCCATGGGATAAATTTCAGGCAAATTTACTTCGAGCTGACTCAGTTTGGCCGTGCTAATTTACGACAGGAGAAACGCGGAATTCTAATTTTACTTTGGTCACTTTTGGTGTCTGATTATCGATAAGCACGGGAGATCATGTTCTGAAAGCCACTTCTCAGGCAGATGGTGTCTTCGAGTAAATTTTCAATCGCAGGAGCAGAGTAGTTATCGACGGATTCCAATGATCTTTCCAACCTGTTCGGGTGTTGGCAGGTCTCTCAATTTTTTATGCAAGAGCTCAATCTTTTCAAGTATTTGTGTCGGGTAGGGAATTGCGCGTCGGGTGTGATGATCAACGTTGATGCTGAGGCCTTCCATAGTTGCCGACAAAACATCATCCTTTGTGTTGTGCAACGTTGCAAATAAATGCATTTTTTTGTGATCATAATCGAGAATTCTGGCACACCCATAGAATACATCTCCCTGATGCATTTCCGCCAGATAGGTAAAATTACTTTGCAGCGCAAAAGGCCCCATTTTGTTTTGCGTAATAAACTGATGATCAATTCCCAGGTGGCATGTCAGCATTTCATCCATGACGTTATCAAACGCCATAGTATAGTAGGCCACATTCATATGACCGTTATAGTCAATCCACTCGGGTTTAACGACCTGATTAGAGAGTTTCAACATTTTTCACTATGTCGAAACTGCGGGAAATACTGATTAATCCAGAAGACTTCCGGACAGGGTTTGGTTTATATTTTTCGATCATAATTTGTTCAGAAGTGCGCTAAAAATAATGACTTCAAACACCTCAACTTAAACAACAACTGCCTTCCTTCCGATTTGCTCGGTTCCAAATATTTTCATATATCGTTCTATTTCAGATTGTGGGCCAGTCGCTTTTTCAAGATTGTCTGAGAGTTTAATAGTCGGTTGACCATTGGCTTGGGTCACCTTACATACCAGTGAGAAGGCAGACAGTTGATCGTTTAGCGTGGGCGCACATTCACGGAAGTCGTTGGTAAGGTTGGTTCCCCAGCCAAAGCCGATACGTGAGCGTTTGTCAAAGTGATGGTATAACTTTTCAATTTCATCGATATCCAGCCCGTCAGAGAAAATAATCAATTTCTCTTGCGGGTCTTCTCCCCGAGATTTCCACCAGTTGATGATTTCTTCTCCGCCCGCTACGGGATCTTTAGAGTCAATTCTAAAACCGCTCCAGTGACTGATCCATTGCGGAGCATGCTTAAGAAAATTGGTGGTTCCATACGCATCTGGCAGAACAATCAGCAGATTGCCGTCATAGGTCCGCTGCCAACTCTCAAGAACCTTATAGGGCGCTTGTCTCAGAGCATCTTCTTCGTCAGTGAGGGCGGCAATTACCATAGGTAATTCATGGGCATTAGTGCCGATTGCTTCGAGATCATGGTCCATTGCAAGAAGAACATTGCTGGTGCCGGTAAATTTCTCACCCAGTCCCTCTGCCAGAGCTTCGACACACCAGTTTTGCCACAGGAAGCTGTGGCGTCTCCGTGTCCCGAAGTCGGCAATTCTCAGGTTGGGGAGGTGGTTTAGTCGAACAACCTTCTCCCAAAGTTTGGCTTTTGCCCGGGCATAGATAACATCGAGCTCAAATCTGCCGATATTTTTTAAAGCAGTCCGCGAACGTAGCTCGCTGATAATTGCCAGTACCGGTAATTCCCAGAGCGTGACTTCTGGCCAGCTACCATGAAAATCAATCTGAAACTGACCATCCTTTTCAACAAGCTCATAGTCGGGTAATTGATAGGACTTTAACCACTCAATAAACGCCGGGCGAAACAGTCTTTCTTTTCCATAAAACGTATTTCCCGCAAGCCAGATACGCTCTTTTTTTGAAAGGCGAATGGTGCGCGCATGATCGAGCTGTTCCCGGAGTTCCTGTATATCAATTTCCCGGGCAAGCTGAATTGACCGAGAACGGTTGATTAGCGAAAAGGTGACGTTAACGTCAGCATACTCTTTCCAGATTGTTTGCAACATCAACAATTTGTAGATATCAGTATCCAGTAAGCTGCGAACAATAGGATCCAGCTTGAAAGTATGATCGTAAACCCGTTTGGCAAGATTGATTGTGGTCATGAATTAGGCGGGCAGAACTATCTCTTTTTGATGACGGTGTTGATTAGAGAACCTGTCAGGGTTATTCGTTTCAGAATTGGTTTGATTTTAGTTCGGAGTAGAAATGATTTATTTACCTGCTGGCATTATATCCCAATTCGATTAGTAACTCGCGCGAGTGTTGGTGTTGTGAGCGGTGAACATTGGCCGTGGAGCCTGTTTCTCAGCCAGAAATCGAATGCCCGTTGCACGAATCATGACGGGTGATGCGGGTAAGGCAATTTAAAGACACTGGCTCCCATGGCTGCAACAAAATGATACCTGCAAAGAGGGTCGGAAACTACATGCGTTAAATCGATTACTATGATCAAAGAAAATAGCTGCAGGGCAGCTGTCCGTCTGGGTGTTGGCAATAAGGTCGCAAAAGTCATAGAGTTAAACTGAAATATACGAGCTGAGTTTGATAAAAAGCATATGAAAAATTCTTCGATAATTGCAGTAACGTTGGGCTCGAACGGATTTCACTTATTTGAAGTGGCTGAAGAGCAGGGAAAATTAGAAACAAAAATTCACCTTTATGAAAATGTTCAGGCTGAGGCTTATCTTGACGACAAGGTGATGTTTACTAAGGAAGGTATTTCCGCAATGCTGGGTGTTTTGCGAAGGTTTGGAAATCATGTGATGTGTAATCCTGGTTGTGCTGCTGCTATTGCCACAGGGAGCTTTAGACGAGCCGCCAATGCGGACGAGGTAATAGACCTGGCAAGTCAGGAGTTGGGGATACCAATCAGCGTGTTATCTGGACAGGATGAGAGTCTTTTGTGCTATCAGGGCATTGCAAGTAGTGCAGGGTTTGCTGCACACAACAGACTTGTTATGGACATTGGGGGAGGTAGCACTGAATTAATTATTGCGAGGAATAATGCGCTAGAACAATACTTTAGTCTGGATATTGGATGCGTGTCCCTCACGAAAAAAGCGTTTGGTGCAGGTGTGATAAACGAAGCCCATTTCTCGGATGCCATTAATATTGCGGGCGAATACTTTGAGCCCGTTTCCAGACAGTTAAGGGACGCGGGTTGGGA
>JAIBDK010000134.1 GCA_024679435.1 Gammaproteobacteria bacterium
GTCGAGCATTTATGTATGGAGTAGCTGCAATGGGTCAGCGAGGGGCAGAACATGTCATGAAAGTTTTATTCGAAGAGTTTGAATGCACAATGTCCCAAATAGGCTGCAATAATATCAGGGGCTTGTCTGCCTTTCGCGCAGACAACAAAACTCTATGTCAGCCTACCAGTTAACGGTTAAATCCGTTTAAGATAGAAAATAGTCTGCCTGAAGATAAAAAACCTAAACGGGTGCCCACATCAATCTGGCTTTCGAAAACCCACCAAATTTTCATAAGCCCAGTCATTATAGGTTTCAGGCGGTCGCAGGCATTGATTTGCAGATTGATCAGGGGCGTTGTAATCCCAATCGGCTTTCTTGCCTTGTCGAAGAGCCGCCGCAATAAACAACCTGTTATTCTGACTTGCCTTGACCTTTTCTGTTAACTGATCGACGTCCCATTTTTTTTCCACCAGCGATTTAAGTCGAGCTTGCGTTTCGCGATATTTAACCTGTCCTGCCAGATTATTAAGCTCCAGGGGATCGCTATCCAGATCAAACAGTTGCTCAGGGTCGACACCACTTAAAGTGTATTTCAAAGCCCCGTCTTTAACCATCAGCACCGCTGCATTAGCACCTTCTGCAAGACTTTCAGAATACACAATATCATTCCAGCCATCATCCTGCCCCTGCAATACTTTCATAAGGCTGTTTCCATCAAGCTGACCATCAATATCCAGAAAACCAGCATCTGAATCAGCATATTCCAGAATGGTTGGAAACAAATCAACCAGAGAAACATTTTTGAAAAACTTGCCTCGGTTGTCCTGAGGCAAAGAAATAATAAGCGGTATCCGAATCGCGTTTTCGAAAAAACACTTCTTGTACCATAAACCTCTTTCACCAAGCATGTCACCATGATCACTGGTGAACACAATCATAGTGTTTTCATCAAGTCCGGTTTCACTGAGCACCGACATCAGTCTGCCCACCTGATCATCGAGGTAGCTTACAGACCCGTAATAAGCATGGCGAGCAATACGCACCGTTTCTTCATCAGGTTGCGATTCATACAAGCCATACTGAGCTTTAAGGCGCTTGCTAAACGGGTCCATTTTGTCTTCAGGCAACATTCCAACAGCCGGCATGTCTATATCTTCGTGCAGATAACGATCCCAATACTCCGGCCTGCACTGATAAGGATCATGGGGGTGTGTCATAGAAACAGTGAGCATAAAAGGTCTACTATCTCGTCCGCGGGCGATATCGTAAAGTTTTCGGCAAGCACGGTGAACCACTTCTTCGTCGTATTCCATTTGCGGGTTTCGAAGACAAATTCCTGCACCGTTAAATGTACTGTCATTATTTGATTGCCCCATAACAACTTCCGTCCAGTCTCCGGTCCAGCCAAAATCTGAAGGATACAAATCTGTTGTCAGGCGTTCTTCAAATCCATGGAGCTGATCTGCCCCAACAAAATGCATTTTCCCGGAAAGGCAGGTTTGATATCCCTGCGCCCTGAGGTGGTGAACGAAAGTAGGAATCGAAGAGGGAAACTCTGCCCCGTTGTCATAGGCCTCAATGGCAGATGCCAGTTTTCCCGACAACATCGAAAATCGCGAGGGGGCACACAGAGGGAAATTGGTATAGGCACGATCAAACAGCGTGCCTGTCGCCGCCAACTTGTCGATCACCGGTGATTTCGACACCGAATTACCGTAACAACCCAGGTACGTAGCGGCAAGCTGATCGGCCTGTATAAAAAGAATATTCGCAGGTTTATTGTTCAATCTTCTCTCCAGATGCAGTGGCCTGAGGATTAAATCCGCCCCCGAGGCTCGAATAATGAACTTTAATTACATCATAGATTTTTGTTGAGATGCTATATATAATAATATTAATATAAAAACTGGGGGGTTTTTAATGGCATACCTTAGATTGTACAAAGGTGCAGCCTTGCAGCGACAATGGAAGATTGAATCAGATTTAATCTCTATCGGCAGATCTGAGGCTAACGATATAGTCCTCTCTTCCACAGGAGTATCGAAGTATCACGCTATTATTGTCAGGGACGCTCATTCGGTAACCATTATTGATCAAAACAGCGCGAATGGGGTTTTTGTAAACGATCAGAGAATCAAAAAGAAAAAGCTGCAGTACTGGGATGAAATCCAGATTTTCGAATACGTTATTCGCTATATGGCAGTCCCCCGACTACCCGGTGAGCAGGAAGGCACTGACCTCGATCTGAACACCGAAATGCGGGACGAGTCGACAAAAGAATTTCAGATAGACAAATTGAGCGAACTTGCCGCGCTTCGCAAAGACCGACGGACTCCCCATCTGGAAGAGCAAACCGAAACCCTGAGCCCGCCTATTCTCCTCAAAACTGCCAACGTCTATATCGGTAAAACCCGGCGTTGTGCAGTTCGGGTAAATGGCTGGTTTAAACCCAGAATCTCGGGTCAGATACGACAACGGTCCACCGGCTTCTACCTGACCGGCACAAAACGCGGAAACATCCAGGTCAACGGCAGAAAGGTTCGCAGTGAAATCGAATTAAAGGACAACGATGACGTATACATCCACCAACGTCACTTCAAATTTTTTCACCGACCACTACTGGATATCAAACTGACGTAATCAGAATTAAATAAAGGGGAACAAAATGAAAATACCCGGTTATGCATTACTCGAACTAATCGCCACTGGTGGGACCGCATCGATATATCTCGGCATTCAAAAATCACTGAATAGAAAAGTTGCGATCAAAATTCTCAACAGGCTGGATGAAAACGAACTATCGGAAAGATTCCTTGAAGAGGGAAGTATTATTGCTTCTTTGAATCACAAAAATATCATCACCGTGCACGATATTGGGCGAATAAGAAACTACCACTATATCGCCATGGAATATATGAAAAATGGCTCATTGGCCGATAAAATTAAGCGAGGAATGAATTTAAGACAAGTATTCGAAGTTATGACTGGCATCGGTGAATGCTTACAATATGTTCACGATCGTGGACTGGTACACAGAGACATCAAACCAGCAAATATACTGTTCCACAAAGATGGAACACCTAAATTAAGCGATTTTGGAATTGCAAAAAAACTGAACAACAGTCAGGAAGACACTCTGGATGGTTATGCATTGGGTAGCCCCTACTATGTCAGTCCGGAGTTTGTCCTCGGAAACCCTGTTGACCATAAAACAGATCTCTACGGACTGGGAATTGTTTTTTATGAAATGATTACCGGAGAGAAACCATACATGGAAAAAAGCCATGTGCAAACGATGGTTGCCCACGTTGAAGTGCCGATACCTCAATTGCCAGATCAATTCTCCTGTTATCAACCGTTACTTAATAAACTGATCGCCAAATCACCCAGGAATCGTTATTCATCTGCCCGGGAGATGGTCAATGACATTCGCGCGATAAAAATTTCGGAGAAAACCAATGATTCGCGAAGGAACAGAAAAAAACAATCTCACGGGGTTGGAAGCTACTGGTCCGTTCCAAGAAAACTGGCTGCCTCTTTAGTGATAGCCACAGCGATTGGAAGTATATCAACCGCCAGCAACCCAAACTGGATACAAAGCCTGCAATCGTATGCAAAATCCGGAATCTCGATAATCGAAACCGAAACCAAAAACTGGATTTCGATTCTGCCGTCTGGTGAAAAAGCGCCCACAGGCACTAGTTATAGCGGAGTTTTCAAAACTGACAGTACGGCACCTAACGCCACAAATACTCCGATTAAACAACCATATGGTATTCGTTCAGAGAACGCTGATCTAACGCAAAGAGCTCAACACAAGCCAACTCAAAATCAACAAGCAGCTTTAGAAGATTACAACTATGTTCCCAAAGAACCGCAACCGAACTCTCAGGGCATTCTCGAGAAAAAGAGTCTAGAAGAACTGATTGCTTCAGCTAAAGCAGCGATGCGGGACTATCGGCTAACCCATCCTGCGGGGAATTCGTCCTATGACTACTACCAGCAAATACTTGAAATAGACCCCGATAATCAGGAGGCTCTAGAAGGCATCAACAGTCTTATTGAAATTTACGTTGAATTATCCAGAAAACAACTTGGTGAGGGAAACCTCAGGGTGGCCTCAGTATACTTTGACAGAGGGATGGCTCTGGATCCGGCAAACGTGAATTTAATATCCGTTGGCACAGAAATCACTGAATATAAAAAATCCATCAAAAGGAAAGGGCTGACAGACTCCAATGATGATGATTTTAGACGAGATCTGGCCGCTCTTGAAGCAGAATTTAACACTGAAGTTGCTCTTGTTGAATCAATATCACTATGCCCCAGCCCCGAAAGCTGGAATGATGTCTGGAAAATATTACTTGGTGAATACTGCCCTACCTCACTATCTGAACTGCAGGCCAGAGCAGAAGTTAGCGACCGAAGTCGCTAATTAGATTTCTGTTTTTTATCGCCTAAGCTATGCAATGGAATTTTCAATCTGCCACTGAAACAGGTGGCCGAGATATTCAGCAGGACAGGCTGGAAATTCTGCATTGTAATGACCATAATTTAAGCCTTGCAATACTTGCTGACGGTGTTGGCGGATACGCAAGTGGTGAACAGGCGGCCCAGTTACTAATAGATATAGCAAGAGATGAATTCACTTCGGGGAATATTGATAATCCCGAATTTTTCTTTTCACTGGTATGCAAAGCTTGCCATAGCGAACTTAAAAACATTCAGAAAACCACCGGAATTTTGTCAGCAACAACATGTGTCATGTTATTCATTAAAAATGACGAAGCCCACTGGATGCATATAGGAGATAGCCGACTCTATCATTTTAGAAACGATGAGTTTGTATTCAAAACCCGGGATCATGCCCTTTGCGAGCTGGAGGGACATGAACTGGAATCACTAGGCTTAGATTGTGACAAAGACGCAGGCGCTAGCCTGTATATGTGTCTTGGCGGTAAAAATGATATTCATCCGGAATTTGGAGTCAGTGCTATTGATCAACACGACAGCTTTATTCTTTGTTCCGATGGCGTTTGGGGCGCACTGCATCCCCTTGAAATTGCCAAATTAATCAATGTGAATTCTAATTCTGATAAGTTTGCGCAAATTCTTGTCAAGCACGCAGTCGAAAAGAATGGCAGCACATCCGACAACACCAGCATGATATATGCCAGCCCGACACGAACCAAAAATCGTTCTGGCGGGATCAGTCGGCTACTTTCTGCTTTCAAATAGCTTCGCAAAGCCCCACCTTGGGTGTTGCTAAGCCTTTTCAGATCAGACTTTAAAGACGCTCTGATACTCATCAAGTATTTCATTTACCGCAACAAGAAAACCATTGATCTCATCTTCTCCAATATCTAGCATGAGCGAAATAAATCCCCTTCTGGCTATATAGTACCCACGCTCGAGCAATAGCAGAAAAAGCAATTCCAACAGGCGATCGTCTTTTTGTGCAAGATCCGACGTACTGTTGACTGCTCCAAAAACCGGGTGGATACCAATTATTGAACCACATCCGGTCGCAGTTAATCTGGCACCTGCACTATCAAACGCTTTGTTTAAACTATTTCGTAAATGATCGCCTAACGAATTAAGACTTGTCAGATTTTGATTGTTAATAACATCTCTCATCGCCGCCACCCCGGCCGCCATGGTAAGAGAATTATTGTTAAACGTTCCAGCATGAGGAATTGCGCCGGGTGATGTTGGATCAAACATTTCCATAATTTCACCCTTCCCTCCAAACGCGCCAAATGACATTCCACCACCTATATATTTTCCTAAAGTCGTCATGTCAGGAATAATTCCAGTTTTACCTTGCACTCCAGCGTTCGATAGACGCGAAGTCATTACTTCATCAAAAATAAGAACAATACCGCGCTCTCTGCAAGATTTTGACAACATTGCCAGAAACTCGTGTTTACCCGGAATGCATCCCGCTGAACCCTGCATAGGTTCAACCAACACGCAAGCTAACTCATCGCCATACCGTTCGATCAGCTTCTTAGTATTTTCGATATCGTTATATGGCGCAATAACATAGTCAAAAGGGGCGTTAATGGGAATTCCGCCACCGCCAAAATATAAAAGCCCTCCGTGATAACCTCCCTCAAACACCATCACTTTATTTCTGGATGTATGATGCCGTGCAGTTGAAATAGCGAGCAGGTTAGCTTCCGTTCCAGAGTTGGTAAAACGAACACTCTCAATTGAGGGGAACCGGTCACAAACCAGTTTTGCCAAAGTAATCTCATCCGGATTATGGCCACTTAAACTAAGCCCCCTGTCAAGAGCCGCATCAATCGCTTTTCTTATTACAGGATTACTATGACCAAAAAGTCCTGCGGTATATTCACCTAATAAATTAACGTATTGATTTCCATCCGCATCATTTACTGTATTGACATGTCCACTTTGTATTCGCAGCGGAAACGGAGTATGAAACAAAACCGTGCGAGTATTCCCCCCAGGCATATACTTTTTTGATTCTTCAAAAGCTTCTCTGGATTTAGGATGTAACAGCTGATAACGCTTACGCACAGAATCAAGCGTGGTCTCCACAGCATCACTAATTGGGGGTGCAGATTGCGTTACGATAGCCATCAATATTCTCCAGGGTGATCA
>JAIBDK010000399.1 GCA_024679435.1 Gammaproteobacteria bacterium
GCCTCCAGTTTTCATACGCTCCCCCACCATAGCAAGATATCTGGGCTCGAATATTCTCAGCGACAATTCGCCTTCAGGAAACAGCACGGTACCCAGAGGAAATAATGGTAGTTCCACAGCTTATCGGAGTTTATAGACTTACTAGATCGTTAACCATTTAGTTAAAACAACTATCAAACAACTCCATCATTGCCGACCACGAATCGGTATCAGCTTTGGCATTGTATCCAACGGGAATACCATACTTTTCGCCATTCGCCGTGGCTTCTTTGCTGGTAAAGCCATGTTGGGCGCCGGGATGAACAATAACTTTATAATTTACACCGGCTAGATCCATCTCTTCTCTGAATCCACTCAAATCATCCATTGTCACCATGGCATCATCCTCGCCATGACATACCAGGATTTTTGCCTTTACCTCGCCCGGACCCGGTCGATGAAACGACCCCAGCGCCCCATGAAAACTCGCAACCGCGTTAATGGGCATGCCTGTTCTTGCCATGTGCAATGCCATAGCGCCACCGAAACAATAACCGATTGCTGCAGTTCGCTCAGAATCAACCTCATCCTGCGAGATCAATGTTTCATAAGCTGCTTTTAATCGGGCGGTCCCCATTTCCATGTCACCCAGCACGGAGTTCATCGCTTCACCTGCCTGATCCGGGTTTTCAGCTTGCTGTCCATTCCCATACATATCAATGGCCAGGGCACAAAAACCATTTTCTGCGAGCATATTGGCACGTGATTTGACGTATTCATTAACACCCCACCATTCATGGATAACCATTACACCGGGAAGGCTGTCATTTGCATCGCTATCCCAGGCGAAATAGCCTTTCATTAAAACACCGTTACAATTGTATTCAATTTCTTTTCCGCAAATATTCATTTTATATCTCAGGGTTATCGGATCTTGTTTTAAGATGCAACCATCTTATAATGAAAGACCGGGCATTTAAAAGTATTCAGGCGTATTTCCCCAAACTCCAATCAGGCATTTATTTCATTGATCAATTCCTTGATTAACTGTGGATTACCGGCTTTCAGGAGGTTGTCGACCCGAGGTTTAATCCGGGCAAAATCTGTCAGCCGAATCTGATGTTTAACCTCCAGAATTGTCGCCGGGTCCATACTGAAATCCCTCAATCCCATACCCAATAAGACTCGCGTGTATCTAGTGTCTCCCGCCATTTCACCACACATCGACACTGGAATATCCGCTGATTTTCCAGCATCGATTGTCATCTGGATCAATCGTAAAATTGAAGGATGCAAGGGATCGTACAAGTAGTTAACTTCGTCGTCAACACGATCAATGGCAAGGGTATACTGAATAAGATCGTTAGTACCGATGGACAAAAAATCCAGTTTTTCTGCGAAAAGATCTGCGGAAATAGCGGCCGCAGGCACCTCCACCATTCCGCCTATGGGGATCTTTGAATCAAACTCATATCCCTGCTCACCAAGTTCACACCTGACCTCATCAAGCAACGCAAACAACTGATCCAGTTCATCCACATTGGAAAGCATGGGTATCATCATTTTCACTTTGCCATGCGCGGATGCTCGATAAATAGCCCTTAGCTGTGGTTTGAAAAGCGAAAGATCGTGAAGACACAATCGAATAGCTCGACGACCCAAAGCCGGATTAGTAATGATGGCATCATTTGCCCGCCCTCCATCGACCTGCTTATCAGCGCCAAGATCCAGAGTGCGAATAGTTACCGGCCTCGTGGTTTTCTCAAGTACCCGGCAATAAATATCGTACTGCTCTTCTTCATCCGGCATATCCTTCCTGTTCATGTACATGAACTCGGTCCGGTAAAGTCCGACACCATCCGCATTTTGGGCAACGCTCTCACTGATTTCCTCAGGAAGTTCAATGTTTGAACTCAACGTTACTTCAATGCCATCAAGCGTCGATGCCCGGGCCTCCAGTAGCAAATCCATGGCTTGTTGAGCCCGGATAATTTTTTCCTGACGCCTTCTGTAAGTTTCCAGCACCGGTTCGTCTGGGTTAATCAGCACAACACCGCGCTTACCGTCTATGATCAGAAGATCACCGTTTCGCAGATAGCGGATACCGCCATGAAGGCCGACAATTGCCGGAATTTTCATACTTCTTGCCAGAATAGCGGTGTGAGATATCGGCCCTCCAAGATTGGTGAGAAATGCACTAATAGTATGTTTGCGAAGTTCTACAGTATCCGCAGGAGTTAAATCGTTGGCAACGATGATTTCTCCATCCAGAGTTCCGTCAGGCTCAGAAACCAGATCATTCTGTTGCTCCAGTAACTCACCCTGGATCCGGCTTATCACCTGTTCGATATCCGCCGACTTGCTGCTTAGATAAGGGTCATCTATTTCGCTAAATATTCTGGCCAGGTGGCCGGCATGCTGGCGCAACGCAGATTCTGCATTAATTTTGCTTTCACGGATAATATTGACCGGCTCCTGAATGAGCATAGGATCTTCGAGCATTAGTTGATGAGCGCCCAGAATAGCCCGCACCTCTCCAGCACCATCTGCGGTCAATTGATCCAGAACCTGGTTAAGAGATTCATTAGCAGACGCAATCGACTTTTTTAGCCGGTGAACTTCACTTTCTACCTGATCATCATCTATCTCATAATGCGGTATATCGTGACCCGGCCTTCTCAAAATTCGGGCCGTCCCGATAGCTATCCCGGATCCAACTCCGTTTCCGTGCAGTGTAAACATATGCC
>JAIBDK010000255.1 GCA_024679435.1 Gammaproteobacteria bacterium
CATCGACGGTTGATTACTGGATAGCGCGCTGGATTGACACCTATTCGCAGGTGCTTAACCAGCACAAATCCGGCCAGGTCTCATGCACGTTTTTTAGTTATGAATTGCTTTGCAGTCAACCAGATGCGGTCAAGAGATGGTTAAACAATTTTCTTGGGATTGAAGGTGAAGGTGAAGGAGTAGGGGGCGTGTCGGTCTCCGCTTCTCCAAAAAAGGAATTTGAGGTGGGCAATGAGGGTTTGCTTGCAAGGGCCGAAGAGATTTATAGTGAACTTTCCAACCTTACTGAATCCAATCTTTATTGAAATTCAATTGAGCTGGATTGTTATCACATTTCCCGCTCATTATGTCGATTTCGGTAGGATTACTTTATCGTAATTAACTATCCTGTTGATATTTATATTATTGGTCCCACTATTGAATTTAGCGCCCAGGCTCGCCTTTCCAGCGGAGCCTGATTGCATTTGATTGTAGCGCTGGTCAGTAATTCTTCACCTGATTTTTTAGATTGATAGATATAAAAATGTTTCGAATTTTCATCTGTATTTTTCTTTTAGGACCCACACTCGTAATGGCGGAGCTCGATATTATAAAAAGTCCGATAGATAGCAAAAGCTATCGTTATATTGAACTCGATAATAAGTTGAAGGTCGTCCTGGTTTCGGACCCCGATGCGGACAAGGCGGCGGCTTCTCTTGACGTTAATATCGGTAACGGCTCTGATCCAGACGGCTGGGGCGGATTGGCGCATTTCCTCGAGCACATGCTGTTTTTGGGTACCAAGAAATATCCCAATGCAGATGAGTATCAGAGTTTTATCAAGGCCAATGGCGGCAGCAATAATGCGTACACGTCATTTGATCATACCAACTATTATTTTAGTATAACGCCCGAATTTTTTGAGCCTGCGCTGGACCGGTTTTCGCGATTTTTTATCGATCCTACGTTTGATGCATTGTATGTTGACCGGGAACGGTCAGTAGTGCATTCCGAGTATCAGGCCCGAAAAAAAGATGAAGGAAGAAGATTGTGGGATGCCCAAAAGCTATTTCTTAATCCTGACCATCCTGCATCACGATTTTCTGTAGGGTCCATTGAAACACTAGCAGACCGGGGAAGCTCCACGGTCAGGGAAAAACTGATCGAGTTTTACGGCAACAACTACTCGGCCAGTGTCATGACTCTGGCTGTATTGGGAAGTCAATCTCTGGATGAGCTGGAGGTGTGGGTCAGAGAAAAATTTTCAGAGATCCCAAACAACGGTGTTTCAGCGGCCAGATTTGAACAGCCCTATTTTAATTCTGAAATAATGCCTTTGCGTCTTGATACGATACCTGAAAAGGATATTAATGCCTTAAGTTTCGTGTTTCCAGTTCCTTCAACCTATGCGGAATTCCAGTCCAAGCCATTTAACTACATATCCAATTTGCTTGGTCATGAGGGTGCCGGGTCTCTGCTCGCGCTTTTAAAAACCAATGGGTGGGCTGAAACTCTGAGTGCAGGGCCCGGATATACCGACCGGGTCCAAGGTGCATTTAACGTGCGAGTCGGGTTGACTGAAGAAGGTGTAAACCATATTTCAGAAATTGGTGAACTACTCTTTGCAGAAATTGATCTCATACGAAATAAAGGAGTTGAAAAATGGCGTTTTGAAGAACAGCAAAAACTGGCCGAAATTTCGTTTAGGTTTGCTCAGGAGCGAGACCCCGGACGAGTGGTGCAATCATTATCCTCGAAGATGCATATTTATCCTCAAGCGGATATTCTGCGTGGTCCTTACGTAATGGAAGATTATAAACCGGACAGAATTCAGGAATTGCTCGGATACCTCAAACCGGACAATGTCAATATTCAGGTAACGTCCCGAAGACTGAAAGCAAACAAAAAAACTCAATATTATGATGTCAGTTATGAGCTGTCAGAAATCAGAAAAAGCACGATAGAAAAATGGAAAAATGCCAAGGCAGGACGGGATTTGAAGCTACCTGAAGTCAATCCGTTTATTCCCGAGAGATTAGATTTGCTGCCTCTGCAAGGCAAAGATGTTATGCCACAGAGAACTCGTGATGTTTCGGGTATTGATTTGTGGTATTTACAGGACGAAGAGTTTGGGACGCCCCGGGCAAACTTCTATTTCAATATTATGTCGCCGATTGTTAATCGGTCGGCCCGCAATCTGGTTCTGACTGAGTTGTACGTGCGGATGGTAAATTATCAGTTAAATGATATTGTTTATCCGGCTTATCTGGCCGACGTTAACTATAGTTTGTACCGTCATGGACGAGGGCTTTCCGTCCGAATGTCGGGGTTTGAGGACAAGCAGTCTGAGTTGCTTGAGTTGGTGGTGGAGGCCATGGCCAGACCGGAATTTGATCCGGTTGTTTTTAAGATTGTGAGAGCAGCATTGACTCGAGAGCTTAAAAACGCAAGCAAAGATTCTCCGTCCAATCAGACAGTTCATGAGATTTATCGTTTGATCATGGATCCATATTGGGATGAAAACGAAAGATTGATGGCCCTGGAAAATATTGCTCTTCCAGATCTGGAAACTTTCGTACCGAAATTTTTCAAAGATGTAGATGTGGTTGCGCTCTCCCACGGGGATATAACTTTGGAAAAGTCTCAGCAACGAATATCTGTAATGGGAAAGTTGCTAGCCGACAGCGCGCTGATTGATGATGTTCCGAGACAGGGTGCCCGGATACTGAAGCGCGATCAATCATATCTGAGGACATTGAAGATCGACCATACAGATTCGGCATTGTCTGCTTATTTCCAGGGAAAAAGCAATGGTATCGAGGAGAGAATCAGGATTACACTGCTGAAAGGACTGTTGGAATCGCCTTTCTATAATAACCTGCGGACGGTGAATCGGGTAGGTTATCTGGTACATGCAGGTACTATCGAGATAGACCGTTTGCCCGGATTGCTTTTTTCAGTTCAGAGTCCGAGTCATTCCCCTGATGAGATTAATTACCTTTACGAAGCGTTTATAGAAGCATTTCAGGAGCAATTAGCTGATATGCCCAGGGAACAATTCAGAGCTATTCAAAATGGTATCGTTGATCGCGTTTTGAGAGCGCCTAAAAACCTTGGTGACAGAAGTTCACGAATTTGGCGGGAGATCGATCTGGGTGAACTTAATTTTGATTCCCGGGAAAGATTCGCTGATGGGTTGTCGAGACTTACCCTTGAAGATATGCAGGCGTATTTTTCAGAATTGCTTGAGAATGATCCCGCACGATTGCTCGTGCAGGCGTCAGGCAGTGCTAATGGAGAGACAGGAATGCTGGAGTTAAGTGATGCAATTGACACTGGAGATGTGAGTGAATTTAGAAAAGCTTCTGGTGGCAACTAATTGATTTGAAGTTGTATAATTCCTGAGATATCGTAATCCTGACGAATACACAAGGTGGTATTAACGGAATTTAAAAATACAGTGGTATTGATTGGTGAAGCCCTTGTTTCCAGAGATGCAACACTTACTACTGTGGAGTCCTGCACCGGTGGGGGAATCGCCTGTGCACTGACCGCCGTGTCTGGTAGCTCTGCGTGGTTTGAACGGGGTTTTGTGACCTACAGCAATGAGGCTAAAACTGAACTTGCCGGTGTACCGTCAACGCTTATCTCTGAATTTGGCGCGGTTAGTGTCGAAGTTGCTGCTGCGATGTCGAATGGCGGCTTAAAAGCCGCTCATTCTGACTTTGCGTTGTCCGTTACCGGCATTGCGGGTCCCGATGGTGGAAGCCTTAAAAAGCCTGTGGGCACAGTGTGTTTTGGATGGTCATTCAGAAACGGAGAAGCTGAAACAGAACGAATTGTTTTCAGCGGTGATAGATGTCAAGTTCGCTTTAAAACCATTGAGCATGCGCTTCAGGGAATGTTAAAGCGGATTCTTTGCCGTCATTAACTTCGGTATCAGCCGAGGTAATCGCGAAGCTGCTCCAGCACTTTGGAGGGGTGATCAGCTGCTTTGGGCACTTTTCGCCAGTGCTTTATTACTTTGCCGTTTGGTCCTACCCATACGGTTGAACGAATGATGCCGATGGTTTTTTTACCATACATCATTTTTTCACCAAACGCCTGATATTGGGTCATCATTGTTTTATCGGGGTCGGATAACAGCGTCACTGGTAGGTCATATTTATCAATAAAGCGAATGTGCGAATCGGCGCCGTCCGGTGAAACACCAAGCACAACTGCATCTGTTTTTTGAAA
>JAIBDK010000414.1 GCA_024679435.1 Gammaproteobacteria bacterium
CAACACAAAATAATAAGCCATAATCAGGGCGACAAGAATGATAAGCACGATCGCAATAGCCGATATTATAACCACCAGTTTAATTTCACCTGACAACCTTTCACCTGCTTCAACCAGCGGAGATAAACTTTTCTTCATTGTCTCGGGCATTTGATCAACGGTTGACGAAAGGACTTCACTAAGTCCATCGACCTGGCTTAATACCTGACTGATTCTTGCGCTCTGCTCCGAGGTGAGCTCTGGGTTACTGGCCAGCGTGTTGAGAGAACCAGCAATCAGAATAATTCCCTCTGCCGCTTCCTGAGCCGCCTTTTCAAGGCCATCAAGTTCTACCCCAATGTTAACGGTGATATAGGACGATTGAGAGAGAGACTGTTGCTCTGATCCACCATCTAAACTCTGCCCCGCGTGCAAATTTGTCGAGCTACCAGAAACAACAAACAACAGGAATGGCAGTACGATTAACAGGAAATAGGATTTTTCGGTCATAAATTATTGATCTATTTTTAATTGATATATACGGAAGTATACAAAACAACAGGGGCTAACTACGACTTTTACCGAGTACGCTCGTATAGACTTTCAAATCGAACGAGACGACTCCATCACTGAATGGCTGTCATCTGCTGTTTGTCACCGCCGTCCTAAACCTGCGCAGGCCACGCCTGCCCTATGATGACCCTGTTGTTTCCAAAACCCGATACTGTCGCTGGTCGCCCATTGTGCGCTACAATTTCCACCACTTCTAGCGCCCCAGTGTGGAGTGATTCAACTATCCGGCATACCCGCTTTTTGTCCACGCCCGGGATTTGCCGGAAAAGCGCATTCGGATCATGTTCATCACGCAGTCTATCGAGTCGACTCATCCGTCCCATTGCAACATACTCATCCATAGAACTTGCGATCCCCGGAGCAATGCGGGGTGATTCCGATAAACCGTTAAATCTTCTTTGCTCAACAATTTGCAAAACGGGTTGTTCTAGTTTTTCAATAGTTTTCGCTGCCCGTCGATACGCGCCAATGCGAAAAATATTTGCATTTTGCACGACCAGAAAATCCGACAGTTTCAGTAATATTGAAGCTATTTCGCTGTTCTTCATGGATTTGAAGTTATCGAACAGTGCAATAGTGTAGCGCTATTTTGAATCGTAAAAATAGACTAAAGTCAGACAATTCCTGTTCTATATTGTGCACAATCAGGTCAGTTTTTAATTTTTCCATGAAATCGGGGCTGGTTCACTCAGGACCGCAGATAACACACAGGTTTTAAGAAGCCGTTATGAAAGCAATGCAAATCTCTCGAATTATAGATTTGAGATCAGGACAACCACCACTGGACAGAGTCAGCCTGCCTGTGCCCGATCCTGGAACTAACGAGATCAGAATAAGGGTGTCCGCCTGTGGTGTCTGTCACACCGAACTGGATGAAATCGAAGGAAGAACACGGCCACCGCGGTTGCCGGTCGTGCCCGGCCATGAGGTCGTCGGCGTAGTTGACCAATGCGGAGCTAATGTCAACCGGTTTGCTCCGGGCGATCGGGTTGGTGTTGGATGGATTTACAGCTCCAGCGGTGATGATCAGGAAAATATTAGCGACAGGTTTATTGCCACAGGACGGGATGTGAACGGCGGATATGCCGAATACATGAGTGCTCATCAGGATTATGCTTATGCCATCCCCGCAGTTTTTTCTGACTCTGAAGCAGCACCGCTGCTTTGTGCTGGCGGAGTAGGTTACCGCTCATTAAAACTGAGTGGAATCAGTGATGGCCAGAGCCTGGGCTTCACTGGCTTTGGAGGTTCGGCCCACATCGTCTTGCAACTAGCCCGCTACCTATACCCGTCATTGAAGACATATGTATTTGCCCGGGATGATAGACAACGAGTCCATGCAAATGAACTGGGCGCTTCCTGGTCGGGATCCACCGAATCCAGGGCACCCGTGCAATTAGATGCAATCATAGACACGACCCCGGCATGGACGCCCGTATTGCATGCTTTGGACAACCTGCGTCCTGGCGGACGGTTGGTCATCAACGCCATTCGCAAGGAAAACGATGATCGCGGTGCTTTACAGACGCTGGATTACAAGCGCCATCTTTGGCAGGAAAAAGAGATAAAAACTGTCGCCAATGTGACTGCTGATGACATCCGGGAATGCCTGGATATTGCCGCACGTATTCCGTTGCGACCAGACCTTGAGTTATACAGCTTTGACAATGCCAATCAGGCGTTGATAGATCTGAAATCCGGTAAGGTCCGGGGCGCTAAAGTGCTGATAATCAATGAGTGATTCGAGCAACGACATATTAGCTGGTGTCGGGCAGGCGTTAGAGTACCAATAATTCTGCCGTTTTGGAGTGATATCAATTTCGTGAATTCATTATTTTTCAAACCTTTCGACTAAACGGCCCCAAGTTTCTCGCAACCTCTAGCCGGCGCCATATACTTAGCCAACTTGTAGATCTAGTTCTGGATAGTTACGAAAAATGCCCGATTCGTTAAAACCCTGACGACGTTCGCTATCCAAATATCGTTTGATGTTGGGTAATTCAGCAACACGGTTTTGATGGTGGCG
>JAIBDK010000469.1 GCA_024679435.1 Gammaproteobacteria bacterium
ATTGACCGGGAACTAAAGAAGAGAAATATCAATGTTAGCGCAAACATGGAAGTGACAACGCTTGACGCCGTCGCATCACTGGTAAAAAACAATCTGGGAGTATCCATTATTCCCATCGGCAAGAATGCAGCGCCACTACCGCGCCAGATAAAAACGCTCGCATTTACACCCAGCCGCTTTTTCAGAACGCTCGGACTTATCTCTCGGGCAGACAGTCCACGAATGCATCTGGTAGGTCTATTGAAAGAGGAACTTTCGATCGCTTACCGCAATGCCTCTAACAACTAAAAACACAACTTTTTCACAAAGAGGTCGTTCGGATGAAAATATACGATATAATTTAGAACGCCTTGATGCGGTTAATCGCATTATTCCCCTGTTATGTTTTAGTAGTGAGTAATCCTGGTGAACAACCCATCCATCCTAAACAAGCAGAAGCTTTTGATTCTGGCTTCTGCTTTCGCGCTTTCTTTAATTAGTGCTTGTTCTACAGTAACGGCGCCAATTTCATCGGGCATATCTCTTTCAGAACAACCCCTGACCGGAAAGTTTGTCTGGCATGACTTGCTGACCGATAATCCTGAAGCGGTGCGAAAATTTTATTCCACCTTATTTAACTGGGAATTTGAAGATACAACCTTACCTGGACGATCTGGCCCCTACACATTAATAAAATCCGGAAATCAATATCTGGGCGGCATCGTTATGCTGGATGACCCTGATGAGAACACAAACTATTCGAGATGGCTTAGTTACCTTTCAGTAGATGACGTCGATAAAACAACCGCAGTAGTTGAAAACGAGGGTGGAACGATCCTGATACCCGCACAAGATATCGGTAACTTTGGACGTGCCGCTGTGATTCAAGACCCACAAGCTGCGGTGCTTGGATTGGTGCGGAGCAAAGTCGGTGACCCCGATGATTCTCACCTTCCTGAAACCGGCGATATCGTATGGCATGAACTCGTCGCGGCTGACGACAATGCGTCCTCAGGATTTTATCAAAATCTCGCGGGATACAAAATAAAGACCATAGACAGACGTGGAGGTCAGGTTCATATTCTGGAAGCGGCCGGCGTGAAACGGGCCGGAATAATTCAAAACCCCATTCCAGATCTTCCACCGGCATGGCTCGTGTCGTTCGCGGTAGCAGACCCGCTTGAAGCAGCTTCATTGGTCGAATCCGCAGGCGGGAAAGTGCTCATTGCGCCCTCTGACGAATTCAGGGAAAGCACAGTCGCACTAATTTCCGATCCATCCGGCGCATTGTTACTCATTCAGAAATGGCCCCTCTAACTCAGACGCTATTATCAGGAGCGATTAAAATGATAAGCACGTATACAAATACAAGAAAAATACTGGTTACAATATCTATGGGATTGCTACTGTTAGCTAGCTGCTTCATGCTTTCGGGATGTTCATCCAATGTCGGCGTAGGAATGAGTATCGGCATTCCAGTCGGTAATCATGGGCATATCAGCATAGGGACAGGGCGAAGCTGGTATTAACTCGCCAACTTACACCAAACCACTTAGGGAAAGTTTGCAATAAAGCAGCATCAGCCTGTGGATTGCAGTCACAAACAGTAAAATATTTGACAATGGAGTGGATGCTGACTTGCAGGTTAGGGAAATGCCTGGAAAATATATCCTGATCGGCAAATAGAAACGGTGAATGTTAAGGTTATCTCAACGGGTGGAGGCTGACCTGTCTCCCTAAACCGAGTCCAAGTTTACAGTTAGACTTAAATGTAAACAGGACCGACCGAGGAGGTCAGAAATGCCCATCAAACGCTATACCCCGGAACAGATCATCATATAATAAAAAAATACTTTA
>JAIBDK010000405.1 GCA_024679435.1 Gammaproteobacteria bacterium
ACCACTATGGCTCTTGATCTGGATGGCTTCCATAGAAATGATTTTGTGTGGAATTTCTGGCGATCCGACATGGCGCCATTTCGTCAGGACCCGCGATTTGCAGCGCTTGTTACTGAACTGGGAATGCTGGACTACTGGCGCGAATATGGCTGGCCGGATGTCTGTCAACCGGCGGGCGACAGTGTGATTTGTAAATAGGTCAATTTGCAGAGTTTCTGATAAAGGGGCCGAAGGATAAAGAATCAAAAAGTCGGGACATCCATCACTTTCAAAAATTAATTCAGGACACCCATGACTCTCAGAGCAAAAGCGATGGGTGTCCTGACTTATTCGAGAGTGATGGATGTCCTGACTTTTCCTGACTTTTCTCCGGATCAAGGAAAATCACCGTAATTTTACCTGTTTGCCATTCTTCCAGATGTACTGAATCTTTTTCAATGCTTCAAGGTCTTCAAGTGGATTCCCGTCTATTAGTACCAAATTTGCAGGCATATTCTCTTTTATTCTTCCATAGCTATTTAACTTAAATGCTTTTGCAGGATTGCCAGTAGCTGTTTTCAGCACCTCAATATTAGATAAACCAGCTTCGCTGTAAATACCGAGCTCAACGAGTAAATCTTCTCCATACCCAATACCGAAATTGGGTGGATCATTACCTGCAAGAATTGGTATTTCAGCCTCGTGGATACGAGCCAATTCACTTTTTATCAACTCCATCGTGGATAGGTTTTGGTGTGCATATTCCTTGATTCGCTGGGGAGCACCATCAACTTTCGTCCTCCAGATTTCCAGTTGCGTTTGGGCTGTTGGTATCACGAAAATATTTAGCTCCTTTAACAATTTCAACTGCTGATCAGATGCAGAGTCAGTACCCATCCAAAGGTGTGTAAACCCGTCAACACCCAATTCAGCAATTATCATTGTTTCTTCCAGTGTGCTTGTATGTGCAACAGAGACTTTTTGGTGTGCTTCAGCACTCTTGATAATTTCTTGAATTTGATTGAATTCAAGTGTTGGAATTTCCTGAAAATCAGGTGGGCCACCACCTGTTTCACGTATGATCTTGATGAAATCTGCCCCATTGTTTAAGCGGTTTTGAACCCATTGCCCTGCTGTAAGGCTATTGCTAATCGTTTCAATTTCCCCGTATTGCGTAGGGTGACCATCGGGAAGCGTTGCTGAAAAACCAGAACTATAGAAACTGGCATGATCAGTAGAGTCCCTGTAAGACCTTAGCAGAGCTGCCCTCTTTTCTGATGATTGATGCAGGTCGAGCACTACCACTATTCCCGATTGAATTGCACTCTTCAAATCTTCCGGCTTTGTTGCATGAACATGGGCATTGATCAAACCTGGAATAAGATATTTCCCCTTTCCGTCAATAACAGAATCACCGGATATATGGTCAGTACTGATTTTTGCGATGCTATCTGCCTTGATAGCCACATTCACTTCGCCCTTGTCAGTGATCCCATCGAACAGCCCAACATTTGTGATTACCAGGTCATAATTTTCACTACCCTGCGCAGGGCAGGAAAATAAAAATATTGCGATTGTTGCTATTAATACGAACCTACTCATAAATTTCCCTTTTAATGCTGTCACGCGGTTGCAATGTGTTGCGTCCCTGTGAGATTTGCCGTAACCATGGTGGGGAAACAGGCAGTGATAAAAAAGCATGGGAAGCAGAAACTTTGACATAAAATTTTGGATATCCATATCAAAAGACGCAGGCAAAGTACCAAAATGCAACGATGTTAAGCAAATCCGAGTATAGGGTGTTGGGTGTCCATGTAGTCTAAACTGGAACATATGAGCAAACGACTAATCATCATGCGCCACGCCAAGAGCAGTTGGACATCCGGCGCCGCCACCGATCACCAGCGCCCCCTGAACAAGCGCGGGCGGCGTGCTGCACCCCTGATCGGCGCCAGGCTGCGGGAACTTGGCTGGATTCCAGACCTGGTCATTGCCAGTGATTCAGTGCGCACCCGGGAGACCTGGCAGCGTATGCAGGCGGAGCTCCCGCGCCCGATAGAGGAACGCTTCAGTAGTACTTTCTATCATGGTGGAGCGGCCGCGATCACAAGCACTTGCAGCACGCTGACAGAAGACACCTCCACGTTGCTGGTGCTCGGACACAATCCTGGCTGGGAGGATGCCGTGGCAGACCTGAGTGGACAGTGGGTTCGGATGACGACTGCCAACGCTGCACTGTTGGAGAGCGATGCCGAAAACTGGGCGGAAGCCATGGAGGCAAATTGGACGCTTGTTAATTTCCTGCGGCCGAAGGAACTATGAACGTTTTGATAAAACAACAAATGTAATGAAAATGGACTCTGCTCGGAATCTAACTAGTATTCTTGTTAACTACGCTGACCAGAATACTAGTTAGATTCCGAGCAGAGTCCATTTTCATAGTATTCTTGTTAACTACGCTGACCAGAAACGAGGCAGAAACGAGGGCAGAAACGAAGGCAGAAACGAGGACACCCATGTTTCTCATTTTCAAGAGTAATGGGTGTCCTGACTCCTCCTGCAGGGGCTTGACCGGTTCCAAACCCCTTGCCAGGTCGATGGAAGTTCGCAAATCGAATTCCCAGTGGCAACCGATCAGAAGATCATGGTCCCAGCCTATGGCATCGCGTACGTTTTCATATCCCTCGGTCAG
>JAIBDK010000437.1 GCA_024679435.1 Gammaproteobacteria bacterium
CGAAGAAATGGGCGTTCCGACCTGGGTTATTGATGAAGGTTTATGCCCCGGCCTCCCTAACTGGGAAGCGCTAAAAGATTGCCACGAAAATTTCACAACACCTGATTCCGGTGGCAAAGGCCGTTGGCTTGAAGGTCCGCAAAGCTGGCACGGTGAGCTAATGCCCGAGCGACTCGAAGCACTTGGGCTTTCTGATAAGTGGGTGGTTAAGTTTGCCGGTGGCGCTGACGCACTGTGGACAGAACTGGCTGCTGCTAAGAAAGAGAAACGTGGCACCGTGGTTTTTAACTGGACGCCAAACTTTACCGATGCTGATGGATTTACTTTTATCGAATTCCCACCTTATGAGGAAGGATGTCGAAAAGCCGATGGTGGTGACGGCCGTTGTGGATCACCTAAAGGCTGGTTGAAAAAAGCAGCTAACTATAAGTTCCCTAAAACTCATCCTTCAGCCTATGTCGCATACTCAAAATTGTCATTTACCACTACTCAGATTGGCCAAATGGCAGCGTTGGTAGATACCGACGGCATGGATCACAAAGATGCTGGTGCCAAGTGGTTGGCTGAAAACGAAGATGTCTGGAAAGCATGGGTTCAGTAAATAAGTCGAAATATAGAAATTCGATGTAAATAACGGATGTAACAAATACCCCCTGGTGTATTGCTAAACCAGGGGGTTTTTTTGTTTGGGGCAATTATAGTCTGCAATAATGTGTTAGCTTTACACTGAATCAATAATACCCACTTTAATCTATGTCCTCACAAACAGCGACTGCAAAACCTGACGAACCCGTTATCCGTTGTGATTCGGTTTACAAAATATTCGGCGATAATGCGCAAAGCATGTTGGAAGCCTCTGGTGGAATTGTGGATGCGGCAAAATTTCATGAGTCGGGCTGCATAGTTGGGGTGAACAACGCTTCATTTGAAGTTTATGCCGGCGAACTGCTTATTGTTATGGGGTTATCCGGTTCAGGAAAGTCAACATTGTTGCGTTGTATTTCCAGATTAACCGATGCGACTGCCGGGAATATATATGTTGATGGAGAAGATATTCTGTCAATGACCAGTAAAGAGCTTATTGAACTCCGTCGCAACAAGATGGGTATGGTGTTTCAAAGTTTTGCGCTGTTGCCTCATAAAACCGTGCTGGAGAATATCGCTTTCCCCTTGCAAGTCAAAGGAATCAGCACGGATGACAGTATCCAACGAGCCAAGGAGATGGTCGACCTTGTCAGTCTCAGCGGGCGCGAAAACTATTTCCCTAGACAACTTTCTGGCGGTCAGCAGCAACGAGTGGGAATCGCACGTTCTCTCGCTATCGAGCCCGACATCTGGTTTTTGGATGAGCCTTTTTCCGCGCTGGATCCG
This sequence comes from Gammaproteobacteria bacterium, assembly GCA_024679435.1. Taxonomy (GTDB): domain Bacteria; phylum Pseudomonadota; class Gammaproteobacteria; order Arenicellales; family Poriferihabitantaceae; genus JAIBDK01. Next base: position 1,372 of record JAIBDK010000437.1, read on the forward strand.
CTCATCCGCAAAGAAATGCAGGATGAATTTTTACGATTACAAAGTGTGCTCAGCAAAACAATTTTATTTGTTACCCACGACTTTGATGAAGCCCTCCGGCTTGCAGACCGGATTGCGATCATGAAAGATGGCATTATTGAACAACTTGATACACCGGCAAATATCGTGCTCAATCCTGCTACTGAATATGTGCGAAAATTTACCGAAGAAGTTCCGAGGGAAAAAGTTCTTAAGATCGAATCTGTAATGGACCCATTTGATCCCAGCGAAGTTATGAGTGACATGACTGTTTCAAAAGACGCCATTATTGAGACGGTGGCGGAATCGGTGCTCAATTCAGAGAAGCCGGTTACTGTTGTTGATAATGCCGGTGAGGCGGTGGGAACGCTTCATCGATCTAAAGTAGTTAACATTCTGTTTGGCGAACAAACATCATGATCGCCACCTTCAAGCAGCAAAAATTTTTGCAGTTTTTTGTTTTGCTCATCATATTCGCACTGCTGTGTGTGGGAATATCCCCCGCTGACGGCAGTTATTTATGGCGGTTACCACCATTAATTGAACAACTTCCCGGGATCATAAATGATTCTGTAAGATACATTATGTTCGAGTGGTGGCCAATCGAGATTTACGATCCGGATATCGAAGAATTTGAACAAAAGCCACTAATGAAGGAGTTCACTCGTGTGTTCTCTGGCATTATTCTATTTTTGATAGAGTTTATTCGAGAAATTTTCCTGGGTGGTGTTAAGACCATCGTTACTTTTACCGGGTGGGATTGGGCAACGGAAAATCAATGGGCGCGTTGGCCGGCATTGCCATGGACCGTAATTGCCGGTGGGGCAGCGATTCTTGGTTATGCATTAAGTGGAATACGTTTAGCTGGATTTGTATGTTTCGCATTTTGCTATATTGCGATATTTGGACAATGGGAGCCGTCGATGCAGACACTCTCTTTTGTGTTAATTGCGGCCCCTATTTCTGTGTTGTTGGGATTGGTCACTGGGATTTGGGCGTTTAAAAATAA
>JAIBDK010000446.1 GCA_024679435.1 Gammaproteobacteria bacterium
CCAGCAACACCAGCCCGAGGCTAACTACCAAAGCGACAGCAGTCAGTTTAATAAATAAAGCGATGACGGCCAGAGCAACAGCAGCATAAATTCTTCCTCGGCTCAAAAAATAAACTGAATAAATTGAACAAACCATCACCGGTATCTCGGTGTACATATATCCAACCTGGACCAGAAGCACAGGAAAAAGCAGCACCGCCGCAGTTGCCAGAAAAGAGACCGAGGAATTGAAACCATAAAACTGCATGAGGCGAAAGAAGCAGCTTAACGCCATCGCTGTGCCGACAAATGTAAGAGAATGCAACGCCAAAAACGTAATCTGCGGATCACCGGTAATTTTCAATATCAGAGCAACTAACCATGTCATTAAGGATAAGGCGTGCATGTTAGGCCCACCCTGCCACCAGTTTTCCTGCTGCAGTAATTTGAAAACATCAAAGCCGTTTTCCACCAGAAAAATTGCCGCTGGGAATATTCCCATGGCGGAATCCCATACCGGTGGCTGAACAATCTCTTGACCTTTCAACAACAGAACGACGGCAAACCAGCCGATTCCAATTACAAGAGTGGGAGAAACTTTACGCATGCAACTTAATTCGTGAATAAGTTAGTTATGATTTGCTTTATGGAGCATGAAATAATCTTAGGCTATGCAAAATAAACTGGTTCAACTTTTTAGGCTTCATTATAGAGGCTAAGCGCCATAAATCCAGACTGAATAGCTAATACTGCAGGAAACCTCTGTCGACCACCTCAGACAAAATCTCACGGTTAGCCCATCAATCATTGCAAGTTAAATAGGGGGAAAGGCACCGACCAAGAACCATTTTCTGCATAGAAGCGAAAAAATATAACTCGCATAGCACTAGCTCATCTTTGCAGCTCAGATATCTGATCGCCAGACTAATTGGTTAGACGAACAACACAATTTGTGTTCGATATTCTGTAATTTCCAAACATTGTAAAAATAAGGCTGTCCTGCCTTCATTGACAAGCTTAATCAGATTGCCCCTATGGTCGGTGTTGCAGAAACAGGACAGGCCGGCAAACTGAATTTCTTTCTAGCGGCCCGGGGAGGTTTTTGTTTCAGGCTAAATACTTCTCTTACTACCCGGCATTAGTTAGGAATACAGTTTGCGAATTCTCTCGAGATCATCGAGCGTATCAATCCCAGGACCAGGAGATTCAACGGCATGGACACATTTTATTCGATCGCCTGCCCATAGTGCCCGTAATTGCTCGAGCTTCTCAAGATCTTCCAGTTGGCATGGGGACCGTCTGGCAAAATCACAGATATAACCCACGTGATAGGCATAAATGCCCAGATGGCGACGCACAAACCGTGACGCATCGGCACTGATACTCAACGAGCTCTCATCCCTGACCCAGGGAATGGTCGCTCGGCTGAAGTACATTGCATACTGGTTCCGATCGACGACTACCTTGACGACAGAGGGATCCAGCACCTGCGACTCGTCGTCTAGTTCAGCGCTTGCTGTAGACATACTGGCATCAGGATTGTCATACAGCGCTCGGGCAACCTGTCGAATCAGCGCAGCAGGCATATCCGGCTCATCGCCCTGAACATTTATTACAATCGCATCACGGTCTAAACCCCGCAGTGTGGCAGCTTCAGCAATACGATCACTGCCTGACTGATGTTCGGTGGAAGTCATTATCGATTCGCCGCCAAACCCCGCAACGACATCTGAAATTCGTTTATCGTCAGTCGCCACCATCACCGATTTTGCCCCGGACTTCCATGACCGCTCAACCACGTGTTGAATCATCGGCTTACCACCAATATCTACCAGCGGTTTACCGGGTAACCGAGTGGACCCAAATCTCGCAGGAATGATAATGTGAAAATCGAAGTTGTCAGCCATTTTTCTTTATTTTCTCCACCAGAAGATCTAGCTGATCATAGAAGTTTTCCTCTATTATGCCATGTCCGGGAACAACCCAGAGATTATCAAGATTGTCCAGGCGTCGGCATTTTATGCCATCTTTCTCAGTCATTAAAACCGGCATGATCTTGCCACAGTCTGTATCCCTGGGAATATCTGACTGCACAAAACGATGATGATCTGGAAACGGTTTACGTATGATCGACAACCCCACTCGTTCCAGGCCTAGAAAGAAACGCTCTGGATTACCTAAACCTGCAACGACAAAAACCGGACCGTCTGAAAAACTCTCTAG
>JAIBDK010000299.1 GCA_024679435.1 Gammaproteobacteria bacterium
GTATCGCCATAATAGCCAATAGCTGACGCCGAAATAAACAGCGATGGCTTATGCTCAAGCCCAGAAATTGTTCGACTCAGCAAACGGGTTGTCGACACCCTGCTATCAAGCATTTCCTGCTTTTTAGCCTCAGTCCATCGCCCTTTACTAGACTCTCCGGAAAGGTTAATGACCACGTCCAGAGGAACAGAAGGATCCAGATGGATTTTTTCCTCATTGGGTTGCCAGGTGAAAAAAGTACCGGTTGAATTTCTTTGCAGAGGAAATACGTGATGTCCTAAAGATAAAAGTCTTTTAGAAACTGCGGAACCCACAAAGCCGGAAGAACCGGAAATAAGAATGTTCATATTAATTTAATGGTTAGTTTTGCGTGGCGAGGATACCGAGTCATTAAATCATAAAACGCTTTCCTCGGCACACTAAATCTCCCGATACAATCCCGTTTCTGAGACAGAAAGGTTTATCAGAATTCTTCGCTGGAACACATACTGGCCAATTCGGAATGACTAATTCGGACGACTAATTCGGAATGCCTGACAGCGTGCCGACTACCGCTGTCCGTTGCCCCTTATAACTCGCTGTCGAAAACACCAGATGCGTTGTCGATATACTGGCGGGCAATCCATTTGTGGAAATGGTGAGAACACACATCCAGTTTTGGAGAAAATGAACCGCCGCTGTATCCCGGGCTTTGACGCCCAATCTGCATCCGTTCGCAGGGGCCGATATCTTCACTGAATACGGCACTCCAGTCTTTGAGGTTGGCTTTCCTTGCTTCATCAAATACAGGGTCACTGGCCCCCTTGCCAACATAAAAAATGGCAAGCTCTTCTCTGGAGCGTGTCGGCGTTAATGGATGAATGATCATGGCAAAGATATGGTTAGCCTGAAAGCCCAATAATAAATTAGGATACACCACCGGATAATCACCGTTGCGTATTCGCTCTGGGTCCCATTGCGGAAACATGGGTAACGGATTTTCAGAATCCAGTTTCGGATCAAAGGTTGTGGTCAGTTGGCCCGCAGTTTTTTCACCATGAATTTCGCAACTATGTTCGCTCAGCGGAGAATAGCTGTTTAAATCCGGATGAATAAAGGGCAGATGATAGGCTTCGAGGTAGTTTTCCACTGCCAGCTTCCAGTTGCATTCAACCTCCATTATCAGCGAACCGTTCGATGCGGGGGCGCGCAAGGCTGTTTCGCCGGCTTCACCCATTAGAGATTTAGCGCGCTCCATCGCGACTTTAGCATCTTCATCAAAGGCAGGCGCATTGCCGTTGAGGTTTATAAACACAATACCCAGCCAGATATGGGACCGAATCTCTTTCAAACCGCGGTTTTCACAGTTAAACCCCTGAACCGTATGAACACCCACTCCACCAATATGCGGTGTGGCTTTGAGCTCTCCCTGCACAGAATAGGTCCAGGAATGATACGGGCAGACAATCAGGCCCGTCGTTTTTCTCTCTTCATCGACCAATTTCATACCGCGATGACTGCACACATTATGAAAAACTTTTAACTCTCCATCTTTTGATCGCGTCAGAAGGATGGGTAGCCCCATAAAGTCCAGCGGGCGGACCATGTCATGATCAAGCTGGTCAACAAAACCAACAGCTGTCCAGTTTTTTGCCAGAATATAGTCTCTTTCAAACTCGAAACATTGCTGATCCGTATAGGCTGGATTGGGCATACCCCGGGCTTCATCAATAGGCCTGTCAACCGCTGCCAGATCGCTTGACGTGATTTTAGTGTTTAACAACTGAACAGGTGCATTCATATTAAGTAAAATTAAGCGGGTTAAACTGGAGAAACCAATGTACTCCACAGAATGACGCTGACAAACGATTTTTATGCAATAATTGATGACAAATAATCATGGATTAGATTTTTTCACCTATTTTTAACTAATCGCGTATCGCATGAAACGAAAACTTCTGCCGCCGCTGAAAAGCCTGATATTTTTTGAGTCTGCCGCCCGTCTGCATAGTTTCACCCGCGCCTCTGAAGAGCTGAATGTGACCCAGGGCGCGGTGAGCCGGCAAATTCGCCAACTCGAGCAATTTCTCGGAAAAGCGTTATTCCTGCGTGAGAGAAGACAGGTTTTACTGACCGATGACGGACACAATTACTATGTCTCCATTGCCCATCTTCTGATCCAGTTGGAAGACGCGACAAAATCGCTGAAAGGCCCCCAGGAACCGGATCAGATCACCTTTGTGACTTCGAGCGCATTGGCGCCGATGTATTTGTTACCAAGACTGCCTGAATTCCGTGAACAGCACGAGAATGTCCATATCAGAATTCTAGCCAGAGATAATCTTCAGGAGATTGATCGGGCCCAATATGATTTAGGACTTTACTACCACCGATCGACCCCTCAAATGGTTGAAGCACATCCTCTGTTTGATGAGCAAATTTTTCCAGTGTGCAGTCCTGAATACCTTGAACAGCATATCCACAGATTCAAGGAACCCGATGCATTGTCCACGGACTTGATCTGGCTTGAGAGCGATGAAGACTGGATTAACTGGCCGGAGTGGCTGGATGCAATGAACATCAAAATTAACCGGTTTCACAATCGCCTGGTCGTCAGCAACTACCCCATGGTGATTCAGGCGGCAATTGCCGGGCAAGGCGTTGCGCTGGCATGGTCTCATCTTGTTGATAATGAAATCAGGCAGGGTAATTTGGTCAAACCTGTCGATCTCACATTAACGACCGGATCACACTTTTATCTTATAATGCCGAGTCACAGGCCATTTTCGAAAAACACCATGATATTTCGCAACTGGCTGCTTGAAAATCACTAGCCACTAGCACAAATACGCACAGATACAGTTCTTCCGCTTCAATCCTGCCCCAGACTATGAAACTTAATCTCAACCCCAATTATTATTTCGACACCGGAATTTTTCATAACGAACGTGATCACCTGTTTTCCAGCACCTGGCAGTTAATGGGACCCGTTTCTCAACTGCGTGAACCGGGACAATATATCAGTGAGGATATCGCGGGTATGAAAGTGGTGATTATCAGAGGGCAAGACGGTGAAATTCGAGCCTTTCGAAACGTCTGCAGACATCGAGGTGCGCAGATGCTTGCGCGTGGCCAGGGAAGCTGTCGAACCATTCGCTGTCCCTACCATAACTGGAGTTATTCCGATCAGGGCGAATTAAAAACAGCGCCGTGGTTTGGTGAAGACCCGGATTTCAATCTCAAGGACTGGCCGCTGGAACCCGTTCAGGTAGACCAATGGCGAGGGCTTGTTTTCGTGTGCATTCATCCAGAAACCTCGTTATCGGAGCAACTCGAAGGCGTGGGTGAAGAGCTTTGTGATGTACCGATGGAAACATACACCAGCACAAACAGCGAACATCTCGATTTTGCCGGCAACTGGAAAATCTACACCGATAATTTTGTTGAGGGATATCACATCCCCGGCATACATCCTGCTTTCTACAAGGCCATCGATTTTGAAAAATTCGAGACCAGTGCCTGGGGAGGGCTGGTTAAAATGACCGCCCCGGCAAAGGAAGATTTGTTCTACAAGGGAAGATGGTACTGGATGTGGCCTAACTGGACTCTGTCGCTGTTCGATGGCGGCATAAACACCTCGCGGATAAATCCGATTAGCGAACATAAAACAGAGCTGATTTATCATTTCTATTTTGAAGACGAATCGAATGAAAATGAAACGTTCAGGCGGGATACCATATCCAGAAATCTGGCGGTGATTCGGGAAGATTTTCAAATCTGCCTGGAAACCCATAACAACTATCAAAGCGGTGGTTATA
>JAIBDK010000237.1 GCA_024679435.1 Gammaproteobacteria bacterium
CATACCGACAAGATAGGTAACACCTTATATTATTTCACCGGGGAATCCAGGGTGTTTGTGGCTATTCGTTCCTTGATTATTTAATATCCGAAGTTAAGTTGTCAGTGCCATCGAAAAGGGTATCGTGCCAGTAATGTGATGAACTTTATGGACATTAGCCTCGATGTAAATAGGTGGGTATATCGCAAAAGCCATCGATGGATAGAGTCGGGTTTGGATATAATCTTCATCATTGGTCATCAATATTTGAGACTTCTTCAGTATTCTGCAGGATATAAGGGCGATAAAAATAACAATACGCTCTATCTCCAGTACCACTTTTCAATTCCAGTATTTCTCGGTTTTTAACTAACAGCGGGGGTTTGCGGGTGTCATGCAGAAAGATTTCTGATTTTGGTTTTTGGTTTGCTCAGTTATTTTGGAACTGTTCCATTCTATGCGTTAGAATCTACCCGCAAATTAAAGGTAATTATCCCTATTAATGGAAAATCTATTGTAATCTGAATAAACTATGAAACTGATCACTGCAATAATCAAGCCATTTAAGCTGGACGAAGTCCGTGATGCACTGTCTGAGGTTGGGGTGCAGGGGATGACTGTGACTGAGGTTAAGGGCTTTGGTCGTCAGAAAGGGCATACCGAACTGTATCGGGGCGCCGAATATGTGGTTGATTTTGTCCCAAAGGTTAAGCTCGAGGTTGCCGTTGAGGACAGTCGACTTGATGAAGTTGTCGAAGCTATTGTTCAAGCCGCTCAGACAGGCAAACTCGGAGACGGCAAGATTTTTGTTTATGATCTGCATCGTGCGGTTCGGATACGGACAGGGGAACTGGACGAAGATGCACTTTAATTAGTTCAATCTCACCAAAATTAAAATTTCAGTGAACCCTTTTTTGAGCTTTCCACATCTAATGAAAAAATTCTGCAGGATTATATCGCTGCTCTGGATTTTTGCCTGTTTGCCCGCTACTGCTGACTCATATAATGATGCCTATATCGCTTATAAGAATAAGGATTATGCGACAGCGATTTCTATCTGGTCTTCTGACGAACTGAAAAAAGACCCCAGGGCGCTGTTCAGTCTTGGCCGGTTACATATGCAGGGTGTCGGCCTTGAGAAAGATGAAGCACTGGCGGTTGATTATTACCGTGAAGCTGCTGAGGCGGGCCATCTTTCGGCGCAATTCAATCTCGGACTGGCTTATTTTCAGGGCAGGGGCGTGGAAAAGAATGTCGACAATGCGATGAAGTGGTGGGGAAAGGCTGCTGATGCCGGGCATAGTGCTGCACAATACAACATGGGCGCCTTGTTATGGGAAGGTCAGGTTGTATCGCAGGATCAGGCTACTGCGATGAAATGGTTTAGAGCCGCTATGCATAGCGATAATGCTCAGGCCAGCGCTTTTTTACAGTCGTTGTTTGAGCCGATGTATAGTGAATTGCGGGAAAATTTTAAATTCTATCGTGATGATACGACGGTTCGTGATATTTCGTTGATCGAGGAATTAGGGATGTTTAAACTTGGACAACAGGCTTATTCTCAAGGGGCATTTGATCAGGCATTGAAGTATTGGACTCCACTGGCGGAAGACGGCCATTTTGATTCGCAATACTTCATTGCTCAACTTTATGAAAAAGGAGAAGGGGTTAAATCCAGTTTCGATACTGCGCTTTCTATGTATGAAAAAGCGGCCAGAGCCGGTCAGGTTGATTCGCAGTATCGTTTGGGGTTGTACCACATTAATGAGGCCCCGGAGATTAATAGGACTCTGGGGTTGTACTGGATGCAGTCAGCCGCGGATAACGGGCATCTAGAAGCTCAAAATTACATGAAGAATGAAAGTTAGAATTTCTTTGTACTGCCCTGAGAGAGGTTTTTTGCGGGATTTTTATACTTGCTTCTGACCGTAACGGGTTCGATAGGCATCAATGGATTCAAAATAATTTTGAAACTTGGAGGAATCTCGGATGTACTCCACCAGGTTTTCTAGTTTTAGCAGAGACAAAACCGGCGCACCGTAACGATCTTCCACCTTCTTTACCGCGGACAGGCTGTCCCCGTCGGCTATTTCCTGTCTGTCTAGTGCGATCACTATGGCGTGAAGTTCTGCTCCCGCAGAATGAATGATCTCGGCGGATTCGCTGACGGAGGTTCCGGCCGTTATAACGTCATCAATAACAACTACTTTTCCGGACAGCGGAGATCCAACTATGTTTCCGCCTTCGCCATGATCTTTGGCTTCTTTTCGATTAAAGGCGTAAGGAATATTGATATGCTGCTTTTCAGACATTTGCACCGCGGTGGCTGCTGCCAGAGGGATGCCTTTATATGCCGGCCCGTAGAGCATGATATCCGTTTCAAGGTTGTCGGAAATTAGCCGACCATAGGAAGATGCCAACTGTGACAGTAATAATCCGTTGTCAAAGCGACCTGCATTAAAAAAGTACGGGCTGATTCGACCAGACTTTAGGGTAAATTCACCAAACAGCAAAATTTCATTGTGTATGCAGAGCTCAAGGAACCGGGATTGGTAATCATTCATGGGATGGAGGAATAGGTGAGAAGTAAAAATTAAGTGCGTATTATAGTCTAACCATTTATATTTCAGCACCTTAAACCGTCAGGCTGGCTCTGATCCGAAAAAATTTTGCCCATGACTAATGAATTGAAATCTCCGTTGGACAGTGGCTCTGAGAGTATTGCTCGGGCAAATCCCAGGACATTGTCAGCTTTTCTGCATCCAAGAGTTGTTACCATGCTTTTTTTCGGCTTTTCAGCCGGGATTCCAATATTACTGATATTTTCCTCGTTATCGTTGTGGCTAAGAGAAGCGGGAGTTGAAAGGTCGGTCGTGACATTGTTTAGCTGGGCTGCGCTCGGCTATTCGTTTAAGTTTGTCTGGGCGCCACTGGTGGATAGCTTGCCGCTACCCCTGATAACCCGTCTCCTCGGTCGCAGAAGATCTTGGATATTGTTTTCTCAACTGATGATTATCCTGGCGATCGTTCTGATGGCTTTGTCGGATCCAGTGGAGATTGACGGCAATTTGTTTTTTTTGGCGCTTGCTGCGGTAATGCTGGGCTTTTCGTCTGCAACTCAGGATATTGTTATCGATGCATATCGAATCGAGTCTGCGGATGTATCGCTCCAGGCGATGATGTCTTCAACCTATATTGCAGGCTACCGAATCGGAATGCTGGTTGCCGGGGCAGGTGCGCTGTATCTGGCCAGTGCATTTGGTTCTACCGCAGAACATTATTCCTATATTGCCTGGAAAAATACGTATCTGGTAATGGCGGGAGTGATGCTGGTCGGTGTTATTACAACGCTGGTCATTGCCGAGCCTGAACTGAAGCGTGAAAACGATAATGCCAGCGTGTCAGATAACTTTCAGGCAATAATTTTATTCGTATTTTGTGCGTCTGGTTTTATTTTGGCGTACTATTTTACCTCGGAAGTAACCGCATACCTCAAGAGCTCATTGTCTGAACTCGCCGGAAACCGGGTGCTGTCGTCGATGATTGTTGAATTCCTCAGACTGGCTCTCGCCGTTGGCGTTGCTTATCTGGTTTCTGTCTTTTTGATCCGTTTCAGAATTATTTCTTCGGCTGTCGTTTCGAGATTGTATTTGGATCCGGTTAAAGACTTTTTTGAGAGATATGGAATCGGATTTGCTGTTTTACTGATTGGGTTAATTGGTTGCTACCGAATATCAGATATTGTGCTCGGAGTAATTTCCAACGTTTTTTATCACGATATGGGATTTAGCAAAAACGAAATTGCTACTGCTTCTAAACTTTTTGGTTTGTGGATGACGTTGCTTGGAGGGTTTCTTGGCGGAATCCTATCCATGAAAATGGGGGTAGTTAGAATTTTGCTGATCGGTGCAATTCTGGCATCCGCTACCAACGTGCTTTTTATTCTACTCGCACAAGCAGGGTATAACGTTTTGTTTTTATACGCAGTCATTGGGATCGACAGTCTGAGCGCTGGAATTGCCAGCGCGGCCTTTGTGGCTTTTTTGTCCGCATTAACCAATGTCCAATTTTCGGCCATGCAATATGCTATTTTCAGCTCAATGATGACGCTTATTCCTAAAGTGCTGGGAGGTTATTCGGGTGGTATGGTGGATAGCATAGGATATAGCCAGTTTTTCATGTTTACCACACTGCTTGGGGTGCCGGTTATTGTCCTGGTAATTCTTGTTTCCAGAACAATGAAAGTTTAATCAGATTGAACGGTTGACCTGGATCAAATACTGGATAAGTTATCCGCTCTAAAGAATAAGTTGCCTTCCAATATCCGTTAGGGGGTGAACCACCAATTTCAGAGCCAGATTGAGGGCTAATAGAGCCAGCAGAGGCGATAAATCAATGCCTGACATGGGTGGCAGGATCCTTCGAAAAGGTCGTAAAACTGGATCGCTGATATCGCGCACTACGCTAATTAGGGGGTGGTGGGCACGGGGTGCA
>JAIBDK010000208.1 GCA_024679435.1 Gammaproteobacteria bacterium
ATAATTATGACGTCGACGGTACTATGATTGAAGGGCAACTGACTCATATTATTTTGGCGAACGGTGCAGTTTGTAACCCCTGCCGAATCCAGATTTGATCGCGCCACTAATAACATTTCACGGTTTATATCGATCCCGACTCCTTTTTGGATGAACGGTGAAAAAATTTGTAACATTCTGCCGGTGCCTGTCCCGAGATCCACAAACAGCTCGGGGTTTTCAATATCCAGAGACTGGATAAGTTTTTCTTCTATATCCGTATCAGATACGCCCATCTGCCGAATACTGTCCCAATCAGTGGCGTTTTTGCTAAAATATTCTGCTGCCTGGGACGCATTGCGATCCTTTATTTTTGCAAGACGTTCCTGGTCCTGGACAAATTCCGGATCAGTGAGTTTGATCATCTGGCAGATTCCCTGGGTGATGGAAGCCATTACGCCCGAATCATTTAGTCTGTGGAACACCCACGAGCCCTCTTGATAGCGTTGTAGCAGCCCTGAATCACAAAGAACTTTCAGATGACGGCTTACGCGGGGTTGGCTCTGATTGAGAATTTCCACGATTTCCGATACGGTCAGTTCGCTTTTGCTTAATATTGCTATGATACGTAAACGACTAATTTCCGCGGCCGCGCGCAGCGCCGTTAACAGTCTAGACATCGATTGCACATTGTTTTAATCTGAGGAGCTTTAGATATAAGAATATCTTTATATCATATATTGCCGGAGCTGTACGAATTCGCTTTATTGCGATTTTTTGGATTAAATACTAAAATGTAATCATATAGTTAGTTAGACTAATTAATGCTTAAAATAGAGGGGGATTTTCATTAAACGTGTTTAACATCGGTTTTCCGCCACGATCTACGATTCGTGCGCGAAGTTTATTCCATAGTTTATTCCTTAGTTTGTTGATCTTGCTCTGTTCGACTCTATCAACAGCAGGTTGGAGCGCTTCTATCTATGTCTATGTAAACACGTCGGGAAGTCGTCTGATAACTGATCATCCGCGAACAGATCTTGTCGGCTACACGTTGGTTAAATCTTATGGTGCGGATGATTACTTTGGTCTCGCCGATCGTCCGTCAACCGGAACTCGAACGTTTAAAACAATATCCTCGCAGTATGATGATTTGATTATCAGCAAAGCTGCAAAATTTGGTATTGAGCCGGCATTGTTAAAAGCGATTGTTCACATTGAATCTTCATTTAATGCGGATGCGCTGTCCCCGAAAGGGGCTATGGGATTGATGCAATTGATGCCTGCAACAGCTAAACGATATGGTGTTCGATCACGAAGGGACCCCATGGAAAGTCTTGAGGGCGGTGGCCGATATATGCGGGACTTGCTGAGTCAGTTTGATCAGGATCTCGAACTGGCTCTTGCCGCTTACAACGCCGGGGAAAATGCGGTTGTTAAATATTCAGGGATCCCGCCGTATCCGGAGACCCGGGCTTATGTTACAAACGTAATGGCTTTGCTGGATAAGTACAGGGAGAATCTTTCTGGGGCTTAGATGTTTCGCTAAATAATTTTGGGGGATCTGGACGAAGAAAAAAACTAAATTGTTCTATAAATCAGGTCTTGTAGTTCTCAAGTAAAATCCGCTGCTGTATAATCTGTCGATGGAAAATATAGATTTAGCTCTCACCTTCGACGATATCCTTCTTGTCCCGGCAAAATCAGAAACATTGCCTCGGGATGCAGAATTAAAAACACGTTTTACCCGCAATCTGGATATCAATATTCCCTTAGTTTCCGCTGCCATGGATACCGTTACCGGTGCTCGGGTGGCGATTTGTATGGCGCAGGAAGGCGGAGTGGGCGTGGTTCACCGAAATTTTGCACCGGATTTACAGGCAGCTGAAGTTGCTCAGGTAAAAAAATACGAAAGCGGCGTCATAACCGATCCGGTGACCGTGGGTAATTCTGCCAAAGTGCAGGACGTCCTTAATTTAATGCAACAGCATAAAATTTCTGGTGTGCCGGTTGTCAATGGTAACAAGGTTATTGGAATTGTCACCAACCGGGATCTCAGATTCGAAAAGAATATGGATACGCCGGTTGCTAACGTGATGACGCCCCAGGAACGTCTAATTACCGTAACGGAAGGTGCTACATCGGACGAAATTGAAATATTGCTTCACAAACACCGTATCGAGAAAGTTCTGGTGGTTGGAAACGATAATGAACTTAAGGGGCTGGTTACCGTAAAAGATATACAGAAGTCGTCTGATTTCCCCAATGCTTGTAAAGATGCGCATGGACGACTGCTGGTAGCGGCCGCGGTAGGTGTTGGTGTCGATACCGATGAACGAGTTGAAAAACTGGTGCGAGCCGGTGTCGATGCCATTGTTGTAGATACCGCGCACGGTCATTCCCGGGGTGTGCTTGATCGGGTGGCAATGATTAAGCGTGAATATGGGGATATCGATGTTATTGGCGGCAATATCGCGACGTTTGAGGCTGCCCGGGATTTGGTAGAGGTCGGTGCCGATGCAGTGAAAGTCGGGATCGGTCCTGGCTCAATCTGCACGACGCGAATTGTAGCTGGCGTTGGCGTGCCGCAGATTTTTGCGATACAGCAGGTTTCTGACGCGCTTAAAGGGACCGGTGTTCCATTCATTGCTGATGGCGGTATTCGTTATTCCGGAGATATTGCAAAATGTATTGCCTGTGGTGCCCATTCAATCATGGTAGGGGGTATTCTAGCCGGGACCGACGAATCCCCTGGCGAGATAGAAATGTATCAGGGGAGATCTTATAAATCTTACCGTGGCATGGGGTCGCTGGGCGCCATGCAAAAAGGTTCAAAGGATCGCTATTTTCAGGACAATGTTGATAGTGCCGACAAGCTGGTTCCCGAAGGTATTGAAGGGCGGGTTCCGTATAAAGGGCCCATGGTGAATATTATTCATCAGCTGATGGGCGGTTTACGGGCGAGTATGGGATATACCGGTAGCCCCACTATTGACCACATGAGAAAAAATACCAAGAGAGTCCGGATTACCAACGCCGGTATGACAGAAAGCCATGTTCACGATGTTTCCATTGTCAAGGAAGCGCCTAATTACCGACAAGGTTAAATCTGCTAAATAATGAACCATAAGACTGATCCGCATCAGCAAAAAATCCTTATTCTTGATTTTGGTGCACAGTACACCCAACTGATCGGCCGCTGTATCAGAGAGCTAGGCGTTTACTGTGAAATCTATCCTTATGACGTCGCAGCGGAACGCATTGCCGAATTTGCACCGCGCGGGATTGTTCTTTCCGGCAGTCATGCGTCAACCTATGAAGATCATGCTACCAAAGCGCCGGAGATTGTGTTTGAAAGCGAATTGCCGGTTCTTGGAATCTGCTATGGAATGCAAACTCTGGTATCCCAGCTAGGGGGCTCGGTAGAGCATGCTGATCACCAGGAATACGGTCAGGCTACTGTTAGCACCACCGCAGAAAGTCGCTTAACCGGTGAGTCAGGGAAAGCGCTTGACGTATGGATGAGTCATGGCGATCAGGTTTGCGCACTGCCAGACGGATTCAAGGTGATTGGAGAAACGTCTACCTGTCCCTACGCCATTATTGCTGACGAGCAAAGAAAATATTACGGTGTTCAGTTTCATCCTGAAGTTACTCATACTGTTGAGGGGCGGCAAATGTTGTCCAGTTTCGTTCACGAGATTTGTGGTTGCGGAAATGACTGGGTAGCGACAAATATTATAGAAAATCTGATTGATTCGGCCCGGCTTCAGGTCGGAGATGACCATGTATTGCTCGGGTTGTCAGGCGGGGTCGACTCGTCTGTCGTGGCGGCTCTGCTGCATCGTGCTATAGGGGATCAGTTAACCTGCATATTCGTAGATACCGGGCTTTTAAGACTAAACGAGGGCGACCAGGTGATGGAAACTTTCGCCAAACATATGGGTGTAAAAGTAATCCGGGTTGATGCTGCTGATGAGTATTTCAGCCATTTGAAAGGCATTTCGGATCCTGAGCAAAAGCGCAAAATTATTGGCAACCTGTTTGTCAAAATTTTTGAGCGTGAGTCCAGAAAAATTGCTAATGCCCGCTGGCTTGCTCAGGGCACAATCTATCCAGACGTTATCGAGTCTGCCGGCAATAAGCATGGAAAGGCGAAGGTTATAAAATCCCATCACAATGTCGGTGGTCTTCCTGATGATATGGAGTTGAATTTACTGGAACCATTGCGAGATCTGTTTAAGGATGAAGTTCGAACAATTGGATTGGAGCTGGGTTTGCCTGCGAACATGATATTTAGGCATCCATTTCCGGGGCCGGGACTCGGTGTTCGTATTTTAGGAGAGGTGAAGAGAGAGTTTGCGGATATCCTGCGTCTTGCAGATGCTATCTATCTTGAAGAGTTGTATGCCAATGGTCTGTATGACGAAATCAGCCAGGCGTTTGCTGTTTTTCTGCCGGTTAAATCTGTGGGCGTAGTGGGCGATAACCGGGCCTATGATTATGTCATTGCGCTGAGGGCTGTAGAAACCGTAGATTTTATGACCGCCAACTGGAAGCATATGCCCTATGAGGTGTTAGGTACGATTTCGAATCGTATTATCAATGAAGTCAGGGGAATCAGTCGGGTCACCTATGACATTTCCGGCAAGCCTCCCGCGACTATTGAGTGGGAATAAGCCAAAAACAACGCGATACTGATTTTATGGGGCGGGCTTTGGCGCTTGCTCGGCAATCAGCGACTCTGGATGAAGTGCCTGTGGGGGCGGTGGTCGTTGTCGCTGATGCCATAGTGGGCGAAGGGCATAACCGATGTATCGCAGATCATGATCCCAGTGCCCACGCAGAAATTGTTGCAATCCGTCAGGCGGCAATCAAAGCAGAAAACTATCGTTTAGCCAATGCCACGCTGTA
>JAIBDK010000419.1 GCA_024679435.1 Gammaproteobacteria bacterium
ACTAACTGAGAAGATAACTCCCCTACCAAACGCTTATAATCTATGTTGGCAATACAGTTTTCCAGAGAATCCATTGCGGGTGTTTCCAGTTTTCGCTCATTTAAAAATGCACCACATCCGTTTTGGGCTGAAAAACATTCATCCCTGACAGGATCATAAATAACGGCCAAAACTGGAGCCCCGTCTATTACAAGTGCCAGCGACACACCGAAAAACAGAAACCCAGATATAAAATTAGTTGTTCCATCCAGAGGATCGAGAACCCAGTAACCGTTCTCCGATTCCTCACAAACCCGAACCTGATCATCATAGCTCATTTCCTCACCTATAAATCCATAGTGCGGCCATCTACTTTCCAACTGAACCTTTAACAGAGACTGCATCCCTTCATCTACCTCAGTGACCAGACTTCCGTCTCGCTTCAAATCGGTTTCCAGATTTACTCTTTCCCGGGTAATAATCTGCTTAGATGCCTGAGTTACAAGGTAAATCAAATCACTTAACTCAGGCTTACTCCCTTGACCCTGCTTATTTCTTGTCATCAGATCCGATTTCAGGCTTGAAAATTAAATTTGAAATCAGTCGAAGATCAGGAACCACAGAGGGCATTCCCTCTACCTGGAGATAATCTAAAACATATTTTTTTGATGATTCTTTTGAAACAATAGATGGCTCATGATTCTCCAATCGTTTTACATCTGCATCTATGTTAACAACGTGAGGCGACCCAATGCTGGTCAAAGCAAACAAATCTTCTGCCTGGCTCCCTTTCATAGGCCAAAGAACCACCACCCGCTCAAATTCAGTATCAGAACTCGATTCCGCCCCGAGCATTTTAGATGAATAAACCAAAGGAATTTCAATGCCTCTCCAGATAATTTTAGAAGACACGAAGTCTGCGCGACAGTGAAAAGGTTTAATCGCAGAACGACTGACTATTTGTGCCACCATACTGATCGGTATCAAGATATTCCCGGCTTTGTATTGTAGCGCGAGTACTTGCATTAATGTATCGTTGGTTTACTCACCACAACAGATTTCATAGTCTGCTCCAGGGTATTGATGTCATAGGGTTTAGTGATATAAGCGTTGGCCCCAAGACCCATCGCTCTTTCCCGGTGCAGATTACCTGCCCGGGAAGTGATTACAACCACGGGCAAGTCAACAAGTCTCTCATCCTGCCGGAGTCGAACAAGCAATTCATAACCATTCATTCTTGGCATTTCCAGATCAATTAATGCCATTTCAATTTCATTGCTTTCCAGTACTTCGAGAGCATTTATTCCATCAACAGCAAGTTTCACATCGAGCCCAAAACCCTCGAGATCTCTTTGCATAACTTTTCGCACTACCAGTGAATCATCAACAACCAATACCTTGCTTAAAAGATCGGTGATTTTCACATCGGGCACTACGGGTCCACTTTTAGCGCCAAATCTAAATGCAGGACCGTTAACCGGACCGACTCCAGCTGCCCCGCGATCAAGAAACTCGCTCGGATTCAATACCAAGACTATACTGGTATCCGCCAATACCGTTACACCGGTAATTCCGTTTATTGAGGTTAACTGACTACCCGGAGTTTTAGTCACTATTTCCACAGTTTCATCAAACCGATCCACCTCAAACGCACTTATATTATGTCCTACACGGATCAGTATCAGCGAGCGATATTTTTCAGAGGTGCTTAAACTAGGCTGTCCCAACTTCTCTGCCAGGTTGATAATAGGCAAACTCTGCGCGCCAACAGACACATGCTCAATACCGTCTATGGATAAGATTTCCTCATCAAGCACTCTCATAACCCGATCTATCGAGCGCGTCAAAATGGCAAACCGAAAGGCACCGACATGCACCAGCAAGGCCTGAGAAATGGTCATCGTTACCGGCAAACGGAAACTGAAAGTCGTGCCTTCACCAGAACTTGTTAAGACACTAATACTTCCACCCAACAATCTTACAGCCTGAAGCACAACATCCATTCCCACACCCCGCCCCGCTTCCATACTGATCGTTTCCGCCGTACTGAAACCCGGCTCTGTAATCACCTGCAATAATGATTCATCGTCGACCGAGGCAATATCTTTGGCCAAACCAATTTCAACAGCCCGGTTTCCAAGTTTTTCGCGATCCAGACCTTTACCGTCATCTTTAAAATCGATCAACAACTCCGAACCTTCCTGCGCAACATGCATATGAATGTTACCAACATCGTCTTTACCAGTACTTTTTCTATCAGGCAAGTCCTCGATTCCGTGGCCGACAGAATTCCTCACCATGTGCTCAAAAGGAGCCATCATCGCATCCATTACCTGTCTATCAACCTCAATATCGCCGCCTTCTGAAGTGAATACCACTGACTTTCCAATTCTTCGGGAAGTCTCTCTAACCAACTGCCGCAATCTCGGAAAATATTCATTTACAGCTACCATTCGTGCGCTTATCAGACCATCCTGCAACTGTTCACCCAGGTGAAACTGCTGAACAAGCGTGCC
>JAIBDK010000413.1 GCA_024679435.1 Gammaproteobacteria bacterium
CTTGGAACGAATTCCGCGAAACTGTTTTTTTGAGAAATCAAAGTCTTACGACGATAATTTCTACATTCTGGATGGAAATTTTGACGAATCAAAACGCCCACACAATCTGTTTGATTAGTTGTAAAAGAACAGGGAAACCAACCGTGCGGCCGCTTCCGGGAGCGCGAATTATACGCACTAAACTCTAAGCGTCAACAACTATTTCAATAAATTTGTCGTGTTCTCGCAATTATTTTACAAAATATCCTGAAAACCTATATTTTCCGGGCTTTCCAGCGATATATAAAATTCTTCAGACGGCGTGAATCAGTCCATATTTCAATTTTTCTGGAGTTTTTCAGTTTGCATTTAAGTATTTTCCACGGTCTATTCCCAGAGCGCCGCCAGCCTGATAGTTAGAGCTTTTGAAAATGCTGGACGTTAATCGCTAAATCCCTTTTTCTGCTAGCGCAAAAGCTAGCTAGAATAAGGGGACGCGAAAGACTCACGCCCTGAATGATAAATATTCCTACTTGTATCAAGTCAAGTATTAACTTTAGCCCATTTTCGTTTACCGACCTGAACGACGATCTCAGCACCGGGCGCGATAATCAGCGCGGTATCAGCAACCTTCTGACCATCAATTTTAACTGCCCCCTGCTTAATCATGCGCATACCTTCTGACGTAGAACTGACCAAACTCGCCTCTTTCAGCAGATTTGCAATTCGGATTCCTGATAAATCCACTATCAGGTCAATTTGCGCAATATCTTCCGGAGCACCCCCCCGGGCAAACTGGCCAATAAAGTTTTCCCGGGCACCTCTCGCCGCTAATTCGCTATGAAAACGCGCAATTATCTCTTCGGCAAGTCCAAATTTTGCATCTCGCGGATTAGATCCCTCAGCCACCGCTTTTTTAATAGCGCTAATTTCGTTACTGGATTTAAAACTGATCAGATCGTAATAACGCCACATCAACTCGTCAGAAATTGACATTATCTTGCCAAACATGTCGTTTGGACTGTCTTCCAAAGCGATATAGTTGCCTGTGGATTTAGACATTTTCTTGACCCCATCAAGCCCTTCCAGCAAGGGAATTGTTAATATAACCTGAGGCGACTGCCCATATTGCTTTTGTAGCTCCCGTCCAACCAGCAGATTAAATTTCTGATCCGTGCCACCCAGTTCCACATCGGATTTGAGGGCCACAGAATCATAGCCCTGAGCCAGAGGATACAGAAACTCATGAATGGCAATAGGTTGATTTGAGTTGAAACGCTTTTTGAAATCATCTCTCTCCAGCATTCTGGCGACGGTATGTCTAGCGGCCAGGGTTATCATTCCTGCCGCTCCCAACTCATTCATCCATTGGGAGTTATAGCGAATCTCTGTTTTTTCCGGATCCAGAATTTTAAAAACCTGCTCCTTATAAGTATGAGCATTATCCTCAATCTGCTCTGGGGTAAGCGGGGGTCGGGTCGCATTTTTGCCACTGGGATCACCAATCAGGCCAGTGAAGTCGCCAATAAGGAAGATAACCGTATGCCCGAGTTCCTGAAACTGCCGCATTTTATTAATGAGGACAGTATGCCCCAGATGCAAATCTGGTGCCGTGGGATCAAATCCAGTCTTAACCCGCAGGGGTCGGCCAGATTTCAGCTTTTCAACCAGCTCTTCTTCAACCAGAATTTCCTCGGCTCCTCTCGCAATTTCTGAAAGTTGATCCTTTATGTCTATTTTGTTTGTTCCCATCGCCAATATCTTAAGTTTTACTTGTAAACTACATTACATTCCAGGCAAAAGTTTTTGACCTTTTGAGCCTGTGTCGGTAAAGTACGGGTCTGTTAAAAGTATCAGGGTAATCTATGCTGATGCAGCAACCCGCCGATTGTAATTAATAAAGTCTTAGTAATGTGTAGTTTTGTATCAAAATGAATGTCCATAATCGCCCAACTCAGCAACGTGACATGAAAAACCTGGGGGTTACCCCTTCGCCGGCGAAGCCTCATCATTTTGTACTCGGAACATTTACAGCACTGGCAATGCTGGCCACCTATATAGCCGTCAACACGCCATCCGCCTCCACGGGCAATCTATCCGAAAAAGCTTTTTCTGCTTTGGCTGAACCGGTCCAGCTTGCATATTCAGAAGACTCCTATTCGAACCTTACCCTTGCCAGTCTGGAAAGCGGACTGGTAACAGACGAAGTAGACCGTTCATCTACTGAATGGATCAGTGACCAAAATCGATTCGTGATAGATAAGTCAACGGAAACTGATGACACCATCAAGCCAGACCCAAGCAAAACAGCTAAATTAGAAAAGCCAGCGCCAGCGAGCAAGCTTGAAAACTCTATAGAGATCGATCTTGCTGTTGAATTGCAGCCCAACACAGTCGATGTTAAACCAGAACCGGTTAAAAAAGATCCGTTAACAGCCTATCTGGACAGCCAACCCTGGGAGATCGCAACCGTTAGAAAAGGGGATACCCTCTCGCAATTGTTTAACCGTTTCAACCTTGAAAGCCGTGAAGCTTACAAATTAGCCCGTCTTGAAGAAGCCGCTCCTTTATTAAAAATCAGACCGGGGCAAAAAATACGATTGAAGAAAACCC
>JAIBDK010000156.1 GCA_024679435.1 Gammaproteobacteria bacterium
AATTTTGAATAATATAATTGTAGGAATGTCCGGTGGAGTTGATTCGTCTGTCGCTGCCGCAAAACTGATTGAAGAAGGCCACAAGGTTACCGGACTCTTCATGAAAAACTGGGAAGAAGACGACGACGCCGACTACTGCTCTGCATCGGAAGATTTGGCAGATGCCGAAGCAGTTTGCAAACTTCTGGAGATAGAATTAAAAACGGTTAACTTTTCTCACGAATACTGGACCCGTGTTTTCCAGCTCTTTCTGGAAGAATATCGGAGTGGAAGAACACCAAATCCGGATATTGTTTGTAATAAGGAAATCAAGTTTAAAGAATTTCTAAACTGGGCCATGCATCTCGGAGCGGACTACATTGCCACCGGGCACTATGCCAGACTCAACAAACAAAACAGGCACTATTTTCTTCGAAAGGGAAGAGATAACAAAAAAGACCAAAGCTATTTCCTCCACACTTTGGATCAGGAAGCACTAAGCTACACCAGTTTTCCCATAGGTGAAATGAAAAAGGATCAGGTTCGCCAGACGGCACAAAAATTGTCGCTACCGATTCATGACAAAAAAGACAGCACCGGAATCTGCTTTATCGGCGAGCGTCGATTTAGCGATTTTCTCAGTCGCTTCCTCCCCTCTCAGACGGGGCAGATAAAAACCCTCGACGGACAAACCATCGGCGAACATCAGGGGGCATACTATTACACCATTGGCCAGCGTCAGGGGCTTGGGATTGGCGGTGATGGGGAGCCCTGGTATGTCACAGAAAAAGATGTAAACCGAAATATTGTATACGTGGTTCAAGGTCATGATCATCCCGCATTAATGAAAAAGGTCGTTCACGCTGAACAACTTAGCTGGGTTACAGGGACTCCACCTACTTTGCCGCTTAACTGTAAAGCCAAAACCAGATACCGCCAGGAAGAACAAAACTGCACCATATCGATGATTGGACCGAACTATACAAAAGTCGAGTTTGATTATCCGCAGTGGGCTATTACTCCCGGCCAATCTATCGTTTTTTACAACGAAGATATTTGTATCGGTGGCGGAGTTATCCAATCTGCTCAGGATAACTAAATCTTTAGAAAGGCGCTTTTTTGCTAAATAACCACACTCTGAATCACAGAGTTACACGATGGCTGTGATAAAATTAAGCGTCCATTATTATCATGATCAGCCCCCAAATTGACCGACAATAATCTGGCACTCAGTGCCCTCACCGCCCTATCGCCCCTGGATGGGCGATATCAGGGAAAAACCGCCTCTCTCAGGCCTCATTTCAGCGAGTACGGACTGATACATGCACGAATCAGAGTTGAGGTCGAATGGCTGATCCACCTGTCACAACAAGACATGATCACCGAAGTGCCGGCATTCTCAGAAACAACAACCGAATTCTTGCGTTCTCTGGTACACAAATTTGATATCGGGCAGGCTGAGCAGGTTAAGAAAATAGAATGCACCACCAACCACGATGTAAAAGCGATTGAGTATTATCTTAAAGGTGCGATTAAGGGTAATTCTGAACTGGAATCTGTAAGTGAGTTTATTCACTTTGCCTGCACCTCTGAAGATATCAACAATCTGTCCTACGGATTAATGGTATCCAACGCGCGTCAGCAAGTTTTGCTGCCCGGACTCAACACGCTCACAAACATCCTCAGCGAACTGGCCAACCGTTATGCCACTGAGCCCATGCTGGCCCGAACTCATGGCCAACCCGCCAGCCCGACCACGGTGGGAAAGGAGATTGCAAACGTTTGCTACAGATTAAAACAGGCGGTTGACAAGTTTTCCCGGGTTGAAATAATTGGCAAAATGAACGGAGCAGTAGGGAATTTTAATGCCCACTATTCTGCCTATCCAGAACTGGACTGGCCCGAAATTTCCCAACAGTTTGTAACCAGCCTCGGTCTTTCTTACCAGGCATTTACCACTCAGATTGAACCCCACGACTATATCGCCGAATATTCCCATGCCCTTTCCAGAATCAACACCATTATCCTGGATCTGGATCGAGACATCTGGGGTTATATATCCTTAGGCTATTTCAAACAAAGAGTCATCGCCGGAGAAGTCGGATCCAGTACGATGCCCCATAAAGTCAATCCCATTGATTTTGAAAACTCCGAGGGCAATCTGGGTCTTGCCAATGCTGTGCTGGGCCATTTAGCCGACAAACTCCCCGTTAGTCGCTGGCAACGTGATCTTACTGACTCCACTGTATTAAGAAATCTCGGCGTTGGAGCAGGTTATACCTTACTTGCGGTAGAATCTACTCTGAAGGGTTTAAACAAACTCGATCTCAATCCTGCAGCGCTGAAGGCTGATCTCGACAACAACTGGGAAGTATTGGCGGAACCTATCCAGACCGTTATGCGGAGATATGGTGTTGACGAACCCTATGAAAAACTTAAGGCTCTTACTCGTGGGCAGCAGGGCATTACCCGGGACTCCCTGCATGAATTCATAAGTACTTTGGAAATTCCTGAATCGGCCAAAGTCCTGTTAAGGGAGATGACCCCTTCCAACTATATCGGGAATGCCGTCGAAGCCGTTTCAAAACTCTAACCCAGAAACAAATTGACAACAAACCCAACGGATAAAGTTCGACTATCCAAAGTAATGGCTCAGCGTGGATTGTGTTCGCGACGCGAAGCGGATCGATTTATTAAACAGGGTCTGGTTTCCGTAGACGGGGAAACGGTCAATGTTCTTGGCACCAGAATTGACCCTGACCAGATAATTAAGCTGCATCAAAAAGCGCTGACTGAGCAAACCGGTCTTTGCACAGTGCTGATTAACAAGCCCCCGGGCTACGTGTCCGGATTACCAGAACAGGGCTATGAATCAGCTGTAATGCTGGTCACTCAGCGCAACGCGGTCAATCCATCAAGCAGGATTCCGGATCGTCGCGGACTGGCACCGGCAGGTCGGTTAGACATCGATTCTACCGGTTTGATTGTGTTCACCCAGGATGGTCGAATCGCCAGAAAACTGGTTGGTGCAGACAGTCAGATAGAAAAGGAATACGTGGTTACGGTTCACGGCGATATTACAGATGCCAAACTGAAACGGCTGCGACACGGAATGAAGTTGGACGGCAAGCCACTTAAACCTGCGGACGTCCAAAGCCTGGGAAACGGAGAACTAAAGTTTGTACTTGGTGAAGGACGCAAACGGCAAATACGGAGAATGTGTGAACTGGTTGATCTTGAAGTGAATCTGCTCAAACGAACCCGAATCGGCAACATTCTTTTGTCTGGAATTCCCCGGGGGAAATGGCGACTTCTTAATCCCGGTGAATTATTCTAACTGTGTATCAACTAATAAAACCATTGCTGTTTTTCCTGGACGCAGAAACCAGCCATAATCTGGTCATGCGCACCCTGTCTTTCGCTTCCGGGTCCTCACTGGCAGGCAAAACGATAGAGAAAATAGCCACAACCCGTATATTAAACTGCCCGGTAAATACTATGGGTCTGGAATTCCCAAACCCGGTCGGTCTGGCACCAGGTCTCGACAAACAGGGCAATGCTGCCAACATGCTCAGTCGACTCGGGTTTGGATTTGTTGAGCTGGGGACAGTCACTCCACTTCCTCAACCTGGTAATCCACGACCGCGAATTTTCCGTCTGCGTCAACACAATGCCATAATCAATCGCATGGGTTTCAACAGCGTCGGACTGGAAAAGTTTCTCAACAATGTCGCTAAAACCCGGCCCGGGATCATCAAAGGCATTAATATTGGCAAAAATGCGGCGACGCCTATGGCCAGGGCAATTGACGATTATCTCATTGGACTGCGGGCGGTTTATCAGTGCGCCGAATACATAACCATCAATGTCTCTTCCCCAAATACTAAAAACCTTCGCGAATTGCAGAATGATGACGCGCTCAATGAACTGCTCAAGGCGCTGCACCACCAAAGGCTGAAACTCTCTGACAGCACCGGTGTCAAAAAACCGCTGGTTCTAAAAATTGCGCCGGACATCGATGCCCACCAGATCACTACCATCGCCAAACTTGCGCGCAGATATGATATTGATGGAATTGCCGCCACCAACACCACGATCACTCGCGATGGCGTCGAACAACATCCTCTGTCCGCCGAACCCGGCGGCCTAAGCGGCACCCCACTAAGAGACAAATCGACGGCTGTTGTTCAAGCGCTGTATCGGAACCTTGAAAATGAAATACCCGTAATTGGCATCGGCGGTATTGATGATGCCGCCTCTGCTATGGAAAAATTTCAGGCAGGAGCAAAACTAGTACAAATATATACCGGGTTTATCTATCGCGGACCCGAGCTAATCCAAGAAATAATCACAGAATATTCACATCGGTATCGTTAGGTTTAGTCACCTTTAACCAGATTATTCTGAGGATCGTATTTATGAGACCGATTGCCAAAAAACTGAGATTTTTCCCAGGATGGATGATCACTTTTGTGGTTATTAGTTGTTCTGCTTATGCAGCAAATGCGTCGGAGCGCTATCCCGAAGTCTCACCTGACCCCGTTTATACCCCTGGCGAAGTTGTCGGTATCCAGATGCGGGCGCTCGGCCACAATGACCGACCCTACCAAAATGCCGGCATCGAACTGACATTTCGCTTTGCATCACCACAAAATCGTCAGTTTACCGGTCCACTCGAACGATTTACTCGGCTGTTCGATAGTCTGGCCTATAAACCTATGCTCAACCACGTCAAACTTGAAATGGGTGAAGGAGTCATCATCAGCAGTAATGCCCAGATTCCAGTTGTCATTACCGATGCTGATGGCATGCAGGCCGCCTATATGTTCACGCTCACCCGACAATCCAGTGAAATCTGCGGCGAATGCTGGATGACAGATTCTGTCGTTCGACTGCAGATACCCGAAGAAAAATCCCCTATTCTTTAATTTTGTCACTTTCTTTTCTGTTTGCCTTAGTGCCACCGGCAGGGCGATAATCAATAGTCATTATTTTTGTGGCGCATCGCTTAGTATTCTGTGCCCACCTTTGATAAGTAATTTTGTTCGAGTTGAGGAAACCAAAATGAATACCCCCGTTAGCAACGCAGCGCTTCTGGAAAAAGATCACCAGCACATGATCCACCCGCTACACCATACCGCAGGCCATAGCAGTGGCCGGGTATGGGTCAAGGGGGAAGGGTCTTTTCTTTACGACGCAGATGGCAACAAATTTATCGATGGTCTTTCATGCCTATGGAATGTGAGCGCCGGCCACGGTCGTCAGGAGTTAGCCGATGCCGCATACAAACAGATGAGTGAACTGGCTTTCAGCTCAAGCTATGCGGGCGGATCAAATCGACCGGCTATCGAACTGGCCGAGCGCATGTCGACAATTGCCTATTCAAATATGAATAACTTCTATTTTACTTCCGGTGGCGGCGAATCAACCGACAGTAATTTCAAGCTGGCCCGTTTCTACTGGAAAGCCAAGGGCAAACCCGAAAAAACCAAGGTGATCGCCCGAGAGTGGGGCTATCATGGGGTTACCTTCGCCGCCATGTGCGCAACCGGAATTAAAAGCTACTGGCCGTCTTTTGAGCCTAGAATTCCGGGTTTCAGCCATATTCCAAGCCCCGATCCCTATCACTATCCAATGCCCGAAGACGGCAGTTCCCAGGGAATTGCAGCGGCCAATGAACTTGAAAAAGAAATTCTGAAGCAGGGCCCTGAGACGGTTGCGATGTTCATTGCCGAACCCGTTCAGGGCGCCGGTGGCGTAATTGTGCCGCAACCTGATTACTTCAAACGTATTCGGGAAATCTGTGATCACTATGATGTACTGATGGTTTCAGATGAAGTAATCACAGGATTTGGCCGCACCGGCAAAATGTTCGGTCTTCAGCATTACGGGATAGAGCCTGATTTGATGCAGTTTGCCAAGTCCATCACTTCCGGGTCTGTTCCTCTAGGTGGCATCGGGATGAGTGATG
>JAIBDK010000433.1 GCA_024679435.1 Gammaproteobacteria bacterium
GCACAGTGTTGTTTTTCAAACTTTGTATAGTCGTTGTCGTACTTTGCAACGTCAATCTTATAAATAATGGTGCCCGGGCTGGTGCTCCACAACTTGGGGCATAGGGCTACCTTGCTGAAATCAATCGAACAATACTCTGATTGGGTCTTACGATCATGTTTTGAATAATGTGCTTTTGGCATCGCTGCTAACTCAATGCATCGCTCGCTGACCCCATTTGAAGAAACGTAGTCAGTAACAGCGCCTGATGCGAAATTATCGGAAGCTTCCACGACGGACACCAGGGCCAAACCAGTCAATACCAGGCCACCTGCAAACTTGATATATCTGATGTTTAAAAGCTGCACTGATGCTTTCTCCTTTAGGCAAGTCGCCGGGATACTAACCGCCGTAAACCGCCGCTTCAATCACAATATAATATTCATTGTCATCAATATTCAGGTACCAGTCACCTTCCTGCCGCTGCCAGCCAATGGAGCCGCCGCCTGGTGTGGTGACATTATCCCCTTCAAAATTAAACACCCGCTCCACACCTTTCGGGTTCATGATCCGAATAGACGCAGATCCCGAATCCCCACGTAATATACCGGCAGGGCAGTCCTGATCATAGGAAGCCTTCCCCAGGGAGCAGGAGAGCAACGTGGTCGCATCATATTCACTGGTGGTGTAGGGTGCGGTCGGGGAATTAGCAGAGTCATCCACCGAGGAAGCATCCAAAAAAACAAAAACAGACTCCTCCGGAAAACGAAAAATCAAACCGTGCTCCCCAATCCCACTTTCCCGGTAGACCGGCCTGCCGTCCTGATCAGAGAAATTGCCTGGCTCGCTACCCTCAGGTTTCAGATCATGAAAAACACCATCCGAACGGTCGATCGTGATAAAACCCTGCAGTTGAGAAAACTCACAAGGTATGGATGCTGAAGCATGATCTTCGCCGCGGGGATAGATATCACAACGCGCCGTCACGGAATCTGCGCTGACCTCAATAAAGAAGCCCGCTGTTATTACAGACAAAATCCATACTACAAAATTAGCGCTATTTGTTTTCAAGACGACTCCATCATTGATATATTTAAACTCATTCGGGTCACCAGTAGTGTTGCCGTCGGTGGAGTTTTTCCAAAGGCACACTGGCCGGATGGAGTGACTTCAACCAATACATAACCAATGGCCACTTATTATGCGTACATCTATAAAAACATATTTTAGCATCCAGGCTGTCGCTGCCAAGCTGACCCTTTTAGTGATCCTGGCCACAAATTTCGCAACCATTGCATACGCAGGGTCAGCTGACACACCGGCAAGACTCCCGACCGATGCACTGGTCTTTGCCATATCCGGCGAGGAGACCGATCCGGCCACATTCACATTCTCCAACGGAAAGAAGACCGTTATTTACATCCCGATGATACACATCGGCACTCCGGCCTTTTACAAGGCAGTGGCCGAGAAAGTGAAAATCCAGAAGATGGCAGGTGCCACCCTGTATTACGAGTTCATTGACTTTGATGCCCTCGACGATAACAACAAACGTAAAGCCCGCGCTCTCGTGGGTATCCTGCCCACGCCGCACCAGTATGACGAGTTATCTGGCGATGGGTACATCGGCCAACCCAATAACGATTTCCTTGGCCTTGTCAACGACAAGGATGTCAATGTCGATGTGACGCCCGAGGAACTGCTCGAAGCCTATGAAGATCGGTTTGGACCCATCGTGGTTACCGGTGTCGATGCAACTTCGGATCTGAGTGAAATGGCGACTACGGTGATGCCGATGGAAAACGTATCCAAAATCATTTTGGCCTCTCGCAACCAAAATATCGCAGATACGATCAGTAACAGGCAGGAAACCAATATCGTACTGCTCTTTGGTGCGGCGCACGGCCCGGGGATTGTTGCTGATTTGCAACTCATCGATCCCAACTGGAAACGGACAGAGTAACCGGAACACGTTAGCCGGAAAAATCAGATAAAATGCATTGATAAAGACGTAGTATCCTTGAAGAGAATCTTTAAACCCAGATCAATCACAGGAGACGGATTATGAAATCCATTTTTATAAGCATTACCTTTTTGTTTTTATCAACTCTCATGATGGCTCCAACAACAGCCAGCGCGGACGAACTGACATGTCGCTCGAAAGGTGATTTTGTCCGTTGCTCACTACCAAATGCCAACCGCCTTCATGTCAGCCTGTCGGAGGAGTTGAGCAATAATAACAAGTGCGAAAAAGGCTACACCTGGGGCGCCGACAGCGATGGAATCTGGGTCGACAGAAAATGTAAAGCTACCTTCTATTACAGCGGTGAGGGCGGGCGTCACAATGATTATCAAGATCGGCACACACGGAATGACCGCTGGTCTGGCAGTTGTCCAAACGATCTTGGCGGTAATGAGTGCGAATATTACA
>JAIBDK010000182.1 GCA_024679435.1 Gammaproteobacteria bacterium
ATAGGGTCGTCTGTCGCCACCTGAACTTTCATTCTGAGGGTCAGCTTTCCCGTTAGCAGACGCTCAAAACATGGTAGTCGGAGGCAGCCTACGGCCAAAAACGGTCGCTCATAATAATCAGATCATGGCGCTAATTTCGTTCTCAATCTGTAAAACGGGTCTACCCTCTAATACCTGCTTAAGGCGGGGGTAGTACTACTCACGCGCAATCACTCGGCCAGGGCACGATCAGTTGGGTGCAAGCCGGCTTATCGGCTGCCGAGGACGCACCATACCAATGCCCATCAGGGTTAGCACCAGCGCCGACCAGATATAAATCGAGTGGCTTTCGGCAAACAGGATAATACCCCAGGCTACCCCCGCGAGCGTTATCACGTACGCGGTCTGGCTCGCAAACACTGGCCCCGCGGTTTTGATGACGTAAAGCAGAATCGTGAAGGCAATACCGCTCAGTAGGCCGTTGCCGGTAGCAGCGTATTGTGCCGTGCTCCAGGGTTCGAACAGCGGCAGGGCCGTACCCGACAACAGCGCCAACGGCAATAGCAAGACCACTGCGGTTCCCTGGCGCGCAAAACTGAGCTCCAACGATCCCACGTTGGGTGGGCGATATCCCCCGGCATAGGAATTTTCTAGCGACATGCTGATACTGGCGACCAGTGCCAGTAAAACCCAGGGTGCGAGTCCTGGTGCCGGCAACGCGGATTCGGGCAAAACTAGCAACCCCATCGCCACAAGGCCGACAACAACGCCCAACAGGCGTTGACGCTGAGCGCGTTCGATTTTCAGCATTACGGCAATCAGGTAGGTAAATAGCGGCATACTGGAAAACGCGATCGCGACTACCCCGGCAGGCAAATAGAGCGCACACCAGAACAATGCGATCGATGGAAAAGCGACCCCGCAACCGCCGCAGATCAAACCAAAACGCGCAACATCGGCGCGGACCACCGGTCGCTTCAACTGCAACAGGATCAAGCCGAGTAACATGGTCGAACTTGTCGAAACTTGCCACAAGGCCATGCCGACCGGGTGACCGCCCGCCTGCACACCGATTTTCGCCAATGACAATGCGAGTCCCCACAAAATACCCATTAACAGCATCAAGACATAATGCTCAGGTCGAACCTCTGGTGCGGCGTTTAGCAGGGAATCATCGGTTGGCTGTGTGGGCATGGCGAAAGCAATCTACCGCAATGGCGGTTTGCTGAAAAGCTTTTATCAATGCCGACCCGGTCAGATCTCTTTTGTCGGTTAGCTACCGAGCAATTTGGTTAGGGGTTTCTGGGGACAGTATGCTTAAATAGATAAGTATACTGTCTCCAGAATCGTGTCCTATAAAGGGTCGGAAGCCGCCGCCTGAGGCCACATTCTGAGCGTCTGCTTCGGCGGGATTGCCCCCGATTCAAGTCATCAAATCGGAGCTTCGAGAGTTTTTCACTCCAAATCCAGGATATTTCCCCAAAGCCGACACTGAGAATCTGGGTTTCAGAGGCAATCTTCGGCCAACAACGGACCCCCAACCCCACAACAACCTGAAATAGCAACCGTAATGCGGAGCATGACAGTAACTCTATATTAAATGAGCGACCGTTCAGTAATCCGCTCGTATTCGAATCGCATGAAAAATACTGAGGCAACCGGTTATTCGGAGCAAATTTACCGGGGTGAAGTATAAAATTTACCTTGTTTTATTTTCATTGACTGGTAACTACTAATAATCAGTATTCCTTAACCAGGCAAGGAGAAAATATTTATGAGTCAATTCGCCCCTGTAATGTTAATCAGTTCGGGAATACCGAAAAGCGGTTTCTAAAATTTAATCAGGAAAAATATCCGTCATGTTCAGGTTGCTCGTAGTTCCAATATCTATCGGGATATTAGCTTTTTTATTTATCTATTTTATTGCGTCTACAATTGCCTCCGAGCCGGGTATTGTCTCGTATGTCGCCGAGTTTGCCCTTTATTTGTCAAACTCGTATTTCGAAAATATGCCCCCAATTATTGTCAGTTATATCTCTAATTTGAATCTAGCAGTGGTTGCCTTGACGGTTGGATTACTTTTGACGCTAGTTACTCAACTTATCGTGATAATTGGGGGTACGTTTATTTGCATAATCAAGTGGATAATATCGTACCTGCAAAAAGATAGGGGTAAAGAGGTTGTGCAGGAATTGTCACCTATCGATATGGACTCGAGATATATGGGTTCAATGCCAGGGGAAAAAATTCTCGGACGCGGCCTTGATACGATTGACCGAGAGTGACGGACTTAAGTAGACAATAAATTGAGCCTAATACGGGATTCATTTAATTCTGATTTTCACGATGCAATTTGGGTTTGCCGAGGAAATTAGAATCTTATAAATAAATTGCAATAAGGGCCTCTATTATTGGCGTTATGATTGAGTCGTTCCCAGCGGCTAATCCAAACATTTTATACCTCTACTTTCTCGATAACGGGCGCTTATGCGTGTACCCCAGGAGGCAATTTTCGGCCAACAGCGGACACCTGACAGCAGATAATATATTATCGGATCACTTACCTTATTGGCATTGCAGATAACTTTTCAACCTAAAGGAATAAACATGAGCACATATCCAAGAACGTTCTCGCATATTGGGATTTCCGTCCGGGATATAGAGAAAGCTGCTAATTTTTACAGTGAAGTCATGGGCTGGTATCACATAATGGAACCCACTGTCATTACCGAAGAATCAGACACGCCAATAGGGAAAATGTGTATTGATGTATTTGGTAAAGGCTGGGGTTCTTTCAAGATCGCACACATGTCTACCGGAGACAAAATCGGCGTCGAAATGTTTGAGTTTTAAAATAATGAAACTCCAAAAGACTTCGAGTACTGGAGAACGAGCACCTTTCACTTTTGCGTTCAGGATCCCGACATTTAAGGACTCGTTGCAAAAATTGTCGAATACGGCGGTAAACAGAGGATGCCTATTCGCGAATACTACCCCGGAGAAAAGCCCTACAGGATGTGCTATGTCGAGGATCCATTCGGCCTCATCTTTGAGGTTTATTCACACAGTTATGAATTGACCTATTCACAAGGTGCGTACTAGAAAATTAACAAGCGCCGGCAGTCGGCCCGTTCCATTCGCTATGCGAGTTAAACGACCGCTGATGCGAAGCGTTAGTTGGCAATTATGAATCAGATGTTACATCTATCATGCTTAGGATTATTCCTGGCATTGCCACCAACTATCCTGTTTATGAAGTTCAAGAATCATAAACCCAACTGGTGGCTTGTTTTACTAATGATATTAGGATTGGGTTGGATATTGGTGTTTGGTACGTTCATGTTCTATCAGGCGCATCTAGGCGATCTCATTACACACAATGAAGAACTGCCGGACGGCTGGGATAGTGATGGTGCTTCAGGGGTGGCGGCCATGTTGTTCGGTTGGCTAATCTCCCTGATTTATACCCTTCCATGGCTAGCCATTTACGCTTTTATTTTCAGCATTAAACGATGGCGACAAAATACATAAGCCGCTTAAAAAGCGCATGCATTCTGACCAACCCACTTACTATACGTGAGGGCACAAGCGTCTGTTTCGGGTCGTAAATAGCGGTTGGCTCATTGAGCTTGAGTGTTTGTTTTCTCCAAAGCTGCCATTCAGATGAGCTTGCTGGGCTTCTCAAATCGGCCAGGAGCAGTCCCTTGCAGATTTTGGTGCCTTCTCGATTTAGTGTAATTCTGTAAGACTTAACTGATATATTCTTCCTCTCAATCTAATCGGATTCGGAGGGAGTATGCCGTCAATTGACATTCAAGTTATGGAAGGTGTTTTTTCTGCTGAGGATAAGAGGCTGATGATCGAAAAGATCACGGATGCTTTCGGAGAAGTTGTCGGTGAAACACTAAGGGCTGGGACAACAGTTCGAATACACGAAATTCAAAGTGGCTCTTGGGGCTATGGCGGTCAGCCAATCACCACGGAAGACGCTAAGGGATGGCGCAACCAGGGTTAGTGATTACGCACGGCTAGAAAAAACTCCCCGTTAAGAGACGCTCAAATCATTGGCATCTAGGGCGGGAAACGGCCATGAAGAGACACTCGCCACGCATAAAAAAACCCCGCACGATGGCGGGGCTTCAATAAATCATCTAAATTCTAGCTGCGTTATCTTTACAACTCACTCGCGCTTCTCTAGATAAGGTGATTTAGATATTAAGTTTGATCATCAACAATTGCTGAGGGTGCATTTTTCATCACTGACTCAACACCGTTATCACGCCCAGATGCACTCGTATATGATTGACTGGTTCCTATAACTTGGTTGTTTGAAGCCTTCAAGTTGAACATATACTTGCCAGCACTCGTATCTTTTTTCTCATAGTTTGCCGAGTCAGGAGCATGTTTCTTTACTGAGTCGATACCATTAGTACAACCTGCCTTCGCTTTATAACCTTCACTCGCTAAAATATTCTCTCCATTTCCGGCTTTTAACCGGAAACGATACTCACCAGCTTTGTCCTTATAAACTTCAAATTTAGCAGCCATGATTCCTCCTTAAATGTATGAATAATTGGCGGGAGGAATCATCTACTAACATTCGGGGAGATGCAACGGTGAATTTAATGATAATGAATTTTTCGGTATAGCCTAACCATTCATTCGTACTCAGGTTTACCCTGGCATAATAATTAATATCTTAGTTAAAATCACATAGAAGCAGACACCAAAATCGAGGCATCAAGCGACAATCTACGGCCAGAAGCAGTCACTTAACCCTGCATGTTACAATCAACCCACAGTCGATCCCGAGAACCTTTAGTTAAATTTCTACCCACTAATGCTTGTTCAGGAGAATGCCATGTCTCGATTACAAAATGCAGAGGTTAAACTAGAAAATATCGAAAAACACACTGAAAAGTTTGGTCACTATCTAGTCGACCTTTTTCAATATTGTGCGCTATTCATTATTGGCGCAACTATTGTGTGGTCAGGTGTAACTACTTATATCGGAATGATAGAAAAGGGTGCGGCAACTATCGAAGACATACTATTGTTGTTTATCTTTCTTGAGCTGGGCGCGATGGTCGGTATTTACTTCAAAACAAGCAGACTTCCGGTTCAGTTTCTACTCTACGTAGCAATCACCGTTATGACTAGATCATTGGCAAGCACGCTTAACATAGCCGATATGCCTGATTTACGAATTTTTTCAATTACCGGGGGCACATTGATTCTGGCAATATGTGTTTGGATATTGCGCCACGCATCCTGGAAGTTTCCACCATTTATTTCACATTCGGAAGCAGAAGAACGTTCTGGGGCGACAAAGGGCTAATTTCTCTCAGAGTAAACGTAAAACCTCGCTCTGGATTGGATGTTGCTCCTGGCTCGTTGAGTTTAAATGACTGTTTTCTCCAAAGCCGACGCTGATGCAATCTATCTCAGAGACGAACTACGGCCACCTTAATATGCGACGCCCCGAATCACCGTCACCTAATAAATAAT
>JAIBDK010000349.1 GCA_024679435.1 Gammaproteobacteria bacterium
ATTCATCATATGGAACATGGCAAGCAATCCTTTTCCAAGTTCCCCCACCAGATAGCCCTGGCTTGGTTCTGATTCACCGAAGTTCAAAAGACAATTACTGGTTCCTCGATATCCCATCTTATGATTGAGGCCAGCCACACTGACTCCATTGAGACTGCCGAGGCTACCATCATCATTGACTCTGATTTTAGGAACAGCGAACAGAGAAAGGCCTTTGACACCCGCATCCGCATCCGGTGTTCTGGCCAATACTAAATGGATAATATTTTCCGCAGCATTATGATCCCCACCGCTGATCCACATTTTAGAGCCTGTAATTAAATAGGTGTCGTCCTGGGGAATCGCCTTAGCCCTGATGTCCGCCAGCGACGAGCCAACATCGGGTTCTGATAGGCACATCGTGCCGAAATATTTCCCCTGTAACATGGGACACATGAATCGTTTTTTTAGCGCGTCACCTCCGTGAGTGTTGAGCAAATTTGCCGCAGCCCTGGTCAAACCCATATAGGATTGGGTTCCCACATTGGCACCTTTGAACATGCCATTACAGGCGTGATTGATGACAACCGGTAATTGCAGCCCCCCAAGATCCGCATCAACATGTGCAGCAAAAAAACCAGCATCGCGTAACACTTCAAGGGCAGAAACGGCCTCGTCAATTATTTTTACACGGCCATCTTCCAAAACCGGTTCTTCACGATCAGACTTGGCACAATGGGACCAAAGATCGTTAATGGCTATTGTTTCAGCCAGATCAAGTACCGATGCAATGGATTCCGGGTCGTGATCGCTGTATCGTCTGTTCCCAAGCAGTTCTTTCAACTTGAACACATCGAATATCAGAAAGTCGATATTGTTACGGTCAATAATGTCTGACATGGATAGAAACTTGTCCGGTTAACTCCGTAGATAGGAAATACTATTACCAATCATTATTGGTTCGACCGTCATTTTATACTATTGCGGACTCAAAATAATCTATAAGTAACGCGTGGAGCACAGAAACTTTAGTAAATGCTTCTTTGGAAGTTTTAAGAATAAACCCGCCGAAAAAGTTCGGTGACCAGGAGTTTCTATAGCGAGAATGCTGTGACCACTTTGTGACCGCACAATTCCTGATAATGAGTTAACTTATTGTTTTAAATGGTGGCCAGGGACAGAATCGAACTGCCGACACGGGGATTTTCAGTCCCCTGCTCTACCGACTGAGCTACCTGGCCATAAACAACAAAGGGGGAGCGCGAATTTAAAAACAGTCGGGCTCTTTAGTCAAGGTATTTAAGCATTCCCGTGTAAATTAAACTCATCTTTTTCTGCCGCCCTCGGCAAGGACGAATTCGAGAAAGACTTTGGCGGTAGCTGAGAGTTGCTTACCCCTTCGATAGGCAACATACCACTTTCTAATTACTGGAAAGTTCACAACGTCCAACGACACCAGCCTGCCTGCTTTGAGCTCAAGTTCTACGGTGTGAGCCGAGACAACGGCCAGTCCAAGGCCGGCCTCCACGCTTTGTTTAATCGTTTCGTTGCTGGAGAGCTGAATCCCGGGATGAGGCGTAACTCCGAATTCATCAAATACGCGTTTCATTGCGGTGCGTGTACCGGAACCGGGTTCACGCATAACGAATGTTTCATCCTCCATTGTTTTTATAGGTATACGTGACTGCCCTGCGAGACGATGATGCGGGGCGGAAATTACAATGAGTGGATTTTCCATAAAGGCCTGCGCGTCCACATCCAGTTCATCCGGGGGTTGTCCCATCAACACAAGATCTGGCTCATTAGCCTCCAGACGTTTTATAAGCTCTTCACGATTCACCACATCCAGACTGATCCCCACCGTTTTATATTTTTCACAAAACTTCGACAAGAGACGTGTAGCAAAATAGTTTACGGTGGAGGCGATACATATCTTGAGATTTCCGCCTTCTACACCTCTTAAACCATTAATATCTCGCTCAATCTCATTAAGTTGCCCCATCATGATTCGACTGTGATTCAAAATGGTGTGGCCGGCCTCGGTAAGATGGACTTTTTTCCCCAGCTGCTCGAACAACGGCAGGTCAACCATAGACTCAAGTTGCTTAACCTGCATAGAGACCGCAGGTTGGGTAAGGTGAAGTTCCTCCGCAGCCCGAGTAAAACTAAGATGTCTTGCAACCGCTTCGAAAACCTGCAGTTGGCGCATTGTTATGTGAAGTGCCATGAACTAAACTATTTTTCTTGAAAGGATGATATAAATAATATCTTATCGATAACCGCCTTAGTATAAAGTTTATCTAATACCCCTGCAAACCAACCTATGTCTAAAAAGTTTCCTGTTATTGTCGTCACTGGCTCTTCTGGAGCCGGAACAACCACCGTAAAAAGTGCCTTCGAGCATATATTTATCCGCAACAAAATACACGCGGCTTACATCAGTGGTGACAGTTTCCATTTGCATTCACGACGGGAATTTGCCGAGGCAGTAAAAACTGCAGAAGAACAGGGAAATCGTCATTTTAGCCACTTCGGCCCAGAATCTAACGACTTCCCTGCCCTGGAAAATCTGTTCAAAGTCTATGGCAAGAATGGCAATGGCCAATACAGGCACTACATCCACACCGCAACCGAAGCGGAGGCCTATACAGACAAATTTAATATCAATCTTGAAGAAGGTAACTTCACCCCCCTCGAGTCTTTGCCAGAAGACACCGATCTGCTTTTCTATGAAGGTCTTCATGGCATGGTCAAGGGCGAAGGATATGACGTTACGCCTCATGTCGATCTGGCCCTTGGCGTCGTTCCTGTCGTCAATATTGAATGGATTCAGAAAATTCATCGAGACGGCATGGAACGCGGTTATTCCAAGGAAGACGTCATTGATACTATTTTGCGCAGAATGCCGGATTATGTGAACCATATCACGCCGCAATTCTCACGCACGGACATCAATTTTCAGCGGGTCGCTACCGTAGACACGTCAAACCCGTTTGTCGCCAGAGACATCCCTACTCTCGACGAGAGCTTCGTTGTGATTCGGTTTCGCAACCCGAGAAAGTTTAATCCGGATTTCACTAACCTCCTGTCCATGATTCAGGGATCGTTTATGTCCCGGCGAAATACTATGGTGGTTCCGGGAGGAAAAATGGGAATGGCGATGGAAATTATTGTCGGACCGATTATCGAAAATCTGCTTCAACAACGCCTGTCTTAAGCCGCATTTTTGTTGAGCAGCGTCAGGCCTGAACAGGGTTTTCTCCAATCAGGGCGAATCCCGATCAGTTATTTTTCTGCAGCCCGTTTCTGCTC
>JAIBDK010000477.1 GCA_024679435.1 Gammaproteobacteria bacterium
GCAGATTATGTGATGACTAATACACCAGGAATGTTGCGGGCGATGGGCCAAATGATGGCAGACCTGGGTGTGCGCGCAGAAATTGAAGTGTTTGAAACAGGACACCTCTGGTTCGCAAAGCAACTTGTTGCTGAAGGTATTATTCCCAACCCGGTTATGATTCAGATGTGTATGGGTATTCCCTGGGGTGCACCAAATGATTTGAATACATTCATGTCCATGGTTAACAATACCCCGGATGACTGGACTTTTTCAGCCTTCTCTATTGGCCGTGATCAGATGCCCTATGTGGCGACTGCAATGCTGGCCGGTGGAAATGTGCGTGTGGGTTTAGAAGATAATATCTGGCTCCGCAAGGGCGAACTGGCCACCAACGCACAACTGGTAGAAAAAGCCGCCACCATTGTTGAAAATTTGGGAGCGAGCCTGATGACACCGGCACAGGTTCGGGAAAGACTTAGTCTTAACAAACGCGCACCGGCATAACCCTTTCTTAACGTTGTGGACTAACTAAACTCTCTAAATGAGCAAAACCCTCAATATGAATAAAATTTCAAAAGCCGCAATCATAGGCGGCGGTGTAATCGGCGCAGGCTGGATTGCCCGGCTGATCGAAAACGGTGTTGATGTTAATGTTTTTGACCCGGCGTCGGATGCCCAGCAGAAAGTGAATGCTGTTCTTGTTAACAGCCGCGAAGCCTACGCAAAGCTTACCGATGGCGAACGGCGATCAGAAGGCGCCGTTCAGTTTTTTAGTGGCACACAAAAAGCGGTTGCTGACGCTGATCTGATCGTTGAATCTGTCCCCGAAAGATTGGATATCAAACAAACAGTTTACGCCGAGATAGAGCATTATGCTTCGAGTGATGCCCTTATCGCATCTTCAACTTCGGGAATTATGCCC
Source organism: Gammaproteobacteria bacterium (assembly GCA_024679435.1). GTDB lineage: Bacteria > Pseudomonadota > Gammaproteobacteria > Arenicellales > Poriferihabitantaceae > JAIBDK01. Next base: position 905 of record JAIBDK010000477.1, read on the forward strand.
TCTGATCTCCAGTCAAAGATGAGACACCCAGAACGTCTGTTTGTCGCGCATCCATTTAACCCGGTCTATTTATTACCTTTAGTCGAATTAGTTGCGGGTAAAAAAACCGATCCTAAAACTATCGAAAGAGCGAGTGAAATATACAAGTGGCTAGGCATGCACCCACTTCACGTTAAAAAAGAAATAGAGGCATTTATCGCCGACAGATTACTGGAAGCCATATGGCGTGAGTCACTGTGGTTGGTAAAAGACGGAATCGCGACCACTCAGGATATTGACGATGCGGTTCGGTATGGATTTGGTCTCAGGTACGCTCAGATGGGAGTTTTTGACACCTATCGAGTTGCAGGTGGGGAAGCCGGAATGCGACATTTCATGGCCCAGTTCGGTCCGTGCCTTCAATGGCCATGGACAAAACTTATGGATGTACCGGAATTTAACGATGAACTTGTAGATTTGATTACTAACCAGTCAGATGAGCAATCCGGTCACATGTCTATTCGGGAAATGGAGAAAATCCGGGATGACAATCTGATCACCATATTACGTGGGTTAAAGGACAATCGATGGGGTGCAGGCGAAACGCTTGGTGAATACGAGAAAAGTCTCTCAACGTAAGTAAAAGCGTTTAAAAAATCTCTGGAAACAGACGCCCGGAACAGTATTTCAGGTCACCTGTTTTCTGACCCAGTCCTGAAAGGACTTAACATAGTGTTCTTCAGGCATAAGGACTCCCTCCCTGAATTTTCTCGATTTAAGCCCTCTTTGATTCAATTCAGATGCCTCTGCATCCTGAAGCATTACCAGCTTGGCAAAATCAGTAATATTCCCAAGATCAGAATTCTTATCCTCTAACTGCTCGGGTAAAAATAGCCACTCTACCGAA
>JAIBDK010000316.1 GCA_024679435.1 Gammaproteobacteria bacterium
CGGTATGGCAATAATCATCCAGACCATTGGTTCCTGATACCAGGCCCGTTGAACAATAGTTCTCATATTCCAAAATTCCTTGTTTTATTCGTTTTTTGAAGCATCCAACCCATAACTATACGGTATTCCATAATCAGTTAACAGGCCCGACAAACCGGGCAACTTCCGTCGCAATCACAGACGGTTGCTCCAGAGTCGTCAATACAAAATTCAATTCAACACTCTGGGTTTTCAGAACATATGGATCAATACGCGCCCGTGCCGTCAACTCCCCCACTCCCCCAGCACCTACCTGTATCACATCAGTATCCAGCAAAAGCTTGAAAGGCAATTCACTCTTGATTTCCAGTGCGTAGGTGTGGGCCGCATTATCTTTGTTGAGAATCTTCAGGGTATAAACATTTTCAACCTGACCGCTATTGGTTTCCCGATATAGTGTATTTCGGTCTTTAATAACGTCGAGGCCGAGAGGAGAACGCTGATAGATCCCATAAAACGCACTCATCAATAGCACAATCAAAATGATCCCGTAGACTAATATTCTGGGCCGAAGAATCTTACTCGGGCGACCTTCCAGGCGGTTCTCAGTGGTATATCGAATGAGTCCCGGCTCATAACCGATCTTATCCATAACATCGTCACAGGCATCAATACAGGCTGCACAGCCAATACATTCGTATTGTAAACCATCCCGTATATCTATCCCGGTCGGGCAGACCTGCACACAAATCGTGCAGTTGATACAACTACCCAGCCCCAGGTCTTTCGGATCGACTGATTTCTTTCTTGCCCCTCTTGGCTCACCCCGGCTTTTATCATAGGAAATAATCAGCGTATCCGGATCAAACATGGCGCTCTGAAATCGGGCATATGGGCACATATACATGCACACCTGCTCCCGGAGCCAACCAGCATTTCCATAGGTTGCGAATCCGTAAAAGAGTATCCAGAACGTTTCCCAGGGGCCGGTAGAAAAAGTTAGAACAGCTTCCCCCAACTCACGAATGGGCGCAAAATAACCAACAAAGGTATAACCAGTCCACAACGACAACGCTACCCAGAGGAAATGCTTGATACTTTTACGAATCAGCTTATTGCTGTTCCATTCGCTTTTATCGAGTTTTATCTGTCGGCCACGATCCCCTTCTACTTTTCTTTCAATCCATAGAAACACCTCGGTCCAGACTGTTTGCGGGCAGGCATATCCGCACCAAAGTCGGCCCGCCAGCGCGGTAAAGAAGAATAGAGATAACGCCGCAATGATCAGAAATGCGGAAAGGTAGATAAAATCCTGAGGCCAAAATGTCATGCCGAATATATGGAATTTTCTATTCGGCAAATCCCAGAGAACTGCCTGGCGCCCATCCCACATCAGCCAGGGCACACCATAGTAGATACCCATTAACAGCAATACCCCCATAACCCGTAATCTGGCGAACAACCCGTGAACCTGACGTGGAAAAATCTTCTTCCTTTTAGCGTATAAATCCTGATCGAACTGGACGTCAACCTTTTTGCCCGAGCCTTTAGAATCTCCCTGCTTCGAGGCGCCCGAATTGGCGCCGGATGAATCCTTGTTCAATTGTTGCACCGCTGATTTGAAAAGAGCCCCGGAATCAATCCCGGGCAAATATCCTAGTCCTGCTCAAATTCCTGGGAAAGACTGTAGACATACGCTGATAACAAGTGCACCCGCTCTTCTCCAAGGAAATCCTTGTGCGCCGGCATTACTCCTGCGCGACCATTCATAATTGATTCCATTATGGTTTCCAGAGAACCGCCATAAAGCCAGGTCCTGTCCACCAGATTAGGGGCACCCAGGGCCTGATTTCCAGTGCCATCAACACCATGACATGCTGTACAAAACTGCTGATATTGTTGTAAACCTGCTCCTGCCTTGGTCTTGTCATGTTCGCGATTTCCCAGTTGCAACAAATAGTTGGCCACGTTAGCGGCACCCTCTTCACCCAGCGCCGGTCCCCATGCGGGCATCACTGCAACCCGACCATCCAAAATACTGATCCGAATCTGCTCGGGTTCCCCGCCGTACAGCCAGTTGTTGTCACGCAAATTTGGAAATCCTTTTGCACCCCGGGCATCTGAACCATGACAACCTGCACAATAGTTTGCGAACAGTCTTTCACCGGTTTTCATGGCAGACTCGTTCGTACTCAAAGTGCGGATATCGACCAGCGCATAGTTATCAAACAACGGATCGAAGGTCTCTGCCGCAACCGACATTTCTTCGTCATACTGACCTTTGGAACTCCAGTTCAGTAGTCCCTGGTAGTGGCCCAACCCGGGATACAATGCCAGATAAATCAGTCCGAAAATCAAAGTGATAACAAACATGTTGAACCACCAGCCCGGCAGCGGATTATTATACTCTTCCAGATCATCGTCCCAAACGTGGCCCATAGTTTCAGGATCGCCGGAAGGTCGATTTCCTCTATTCATATAAATAAACGGAAACAGAATCAGAATGCTGACAAGGGAGACAATGACAATAAACCAGTGCCAATAATCATTCACAAAATCAGCCATGGTGTTTCTCCTCGTTCTCTAGTCGGTCATCATCAAGCGGCAATCTCGCCGCCTCTTCAAATTCGCTTTTGCGTCTGGAGCTCCAGGCCCAGAAAATTATTGCAATAAACAGCACGAAAAGACTGAGTGTCCAAAAACTGTGGAATGTACTCATTGTTACCTCCTGTTCTTAATGACAGTGCCCAGCCGCTGAAGATAGGCAATCATCGCGTCAAGCTCAGTTTTGCCTTCAAGCTGTGCAACTGCACTTTCCAGCTCTTCATCGCTGTAGGGCGCACCCAAAGTCCGAAGCACTGACATTTTTTTGACGATATCACTGGAATCTGCAGGCGTATCGGCTAACCAGGGATATCCGGGCATTATTGATTCCGGCACCACGTCCCTTGGATTAATCATATGCACGCGATGCCAGTCATCGCTATATCGCCCGCCTACCCTGGCGAGGTCAGGGCCGGTTCGTTTAGACCCCCACTGAAACGGACGATCATAGACAAATTCACCGGCAACAGAATAATGACCGTAACGCTCAGTCTCCGCCCGGAAAGGTCGGATCATCTGAGAATGGCAGTTGTAACAACCTTCCCGCACATAAATATCTCGTCCCGTCAGTTCCAACGCCGAATAAGGTTCTAACCCTTCTACCGGTTCAGTGGTGGTTTTCTGAAAATACAGCGGAACAATCTCAACCAGCCCACCTACGCTCACGGTCAGCATTGTCAGAATGATAAGCAAACCCACATTTTTTTCGACTTTATCCTGTAATGACATAATTAAACCTCCGCCTGCGCTTCCGCACTGCCTTGTTTCACCAACTCAGGCCCACGAATCGTTTTATAAACGTTATAGGCCATAATAAGCATGCCAATCAGATACAGTAACCCGCCAAGAAATCTAATAATGTAATAAGGATGCATCGCCTGGACACTCTCAACAAAGCTGTAAGTTAATGTGCCATCGGGGTTAATCGCTCTCCACATCAAGCCTTGCATTACGCCAGAAATCCACATCGAGGTAATGTAGAGCACGATGCCAATCGTCGCGATCCAGAAATGGTTTTCGGCGAGTTTGACACTATAGAGTTCACGATTAAACAATC
>JAIBDK010000067.1 GCA_024679435.1 Gammaproteobacteria bacterium
TTTGGTACCCGGATCAGCAAAATCTTCGGTAAACGTATCGTGTCGCAAGTGACAGGCACCTCGGTTGCTGGTGGCATAACCGAGTCCCATGCCTTGCATGGATCGACCATCATAGCCAGCAAATTCCTGACCCTTGGCGACCATCGCTAATTCAGGGCGGCCATACTTTTCGCACAGCAATTTCGAACCCAAACCGAGATCCACACCAAAGCCTTCGTGCTTACCGGTTTTTTCAGACATCACAACCAGTGCTTCAGCGCTGCCAAAACTCAAATCAACGCCGTCAGTCTGATCCTTGGTAATGATTCCCAACTCGTATAGCTCCATTGCTGCAGCCAAAGTGACACCAAAGGAGATAGGATCCATTCCATGCTCATTCATCATAAAACCGGCAAATGTCATCGCGTCCAGATCATCCACACCCAACACAGGGCCGAACGCAAAAGCAGTCTCATACTCAAGGCCTCCGGAAGCAATCCAGTATTCCGGTCTGTCTTTTACACTGAAATGCTGAGGATCAACCTTGGCAATACGCCCACAACCAATGGTACAGCCAAAACAGGCGGCGTTTCTCTGCAGGTTGGTGTGGCCGTTTCGATTCTTGACAGTAACCGCATTGTGGTCGATTTTAGCTGCACCGGCAAAAGTAACGTCCTGAAAATTATGCGTCGGGAGACCACCAAATTCCTGCATACTTTCAAGCATGGCAAGCGTTCCGTAACGCATCAATCCACGTCGGTTACCACTATCATGAAGGACATCGTTCGTTTGCTTGATAGCATCCATGAATTGCTCTGCATTTTCGGTTTGAACACCAACGGTTCCCCGAGTGCAGATCGCTTTAAGGTTTTTGCTCCCCATGACGGCGCCAACACCGGATCGCCCCGCCGCACGATGTAGATCGTTAACCACACAGGCATAACGAACCATGTTTTCACCAGATACACCAATAGCGGCAATCTTTACCTGCGGATCTTGATGCTTTTTACGAATCCACTCATCTGCATACCAGACGGTTTGTCCCCAAATCTCATCAGCGGGGAGAATTTCTACTTTATCGTTATGTATATTAAGGTAGACGGGCTTTTCAGATTTACCGGTCAAAATTAACAGATCATAGCCTGCGTATTTCAGCTCTGCGCCAAATTTCCCACCGGAATTAGAACAGGCAATAGCGCCAGTCAGCGGGCCTTTGGTAATAACCCCGTAGCGACCACTGGTGCTGGCCATGGTGCCTCCTAATGGTCCGGTAGCAAAAATCAGCACATTATCAGGGCCCAGAGGGTCTGCCGCGGGATCCATTTCTTCAGACAGGTACTTGGTTCCAAGCCCCCGACTCCCTAAATAGTCATTAGCCCAGTCCATATTAAGCGGTTCGATAGAAGTGGTCCCTGCCGTGAGATCTACACGAAGAATTTTCTTTTGCCAGCTCATTGATTGTTCTCGAGTGAGGTTATTGGATTTACAGGCATTATCATCCTAAATTTCGGCACATAAATCCAGTACCTTGACAATATAACTGGAAGTTTAATTATTTCGGTAATCAATCATGGCCATCAAACATCAATACATCGTAAATATCTGATTAATATTATCCAATCTCGGGATTGACAATAATGGCCGCTGGCCTTTGACCTTCGGCAGGTATGTTCTCTATCTACTGTCATGCGCTCCAGGAGCACCGTCAATATAACAACCGGTAAGTGGTTGCCCGAAAACCTTAATCCATAAAAAAACCCGACGGGTTAATGTCGGGTTTTAAAAATTGCTGCAGAATTTACAACGGATTATGGCGTATACCAGATTGGGGACGTGTACGCGCGCTCCTGCTGCGCCGTTGGAGCGCCCTCCGGTAGTGCAGTACCGTACTTCAAAACGTCATATAGGTACCAGGGCGGAGTTGGAATTTCCAGAACACGTGCATAATAAAAAGCTCTTTCTCCTGGCTCAAAATCCGGGTCTTCCCAAACGGTAAGCAACTCCGCTGCGCCGATTGTATTGGTCCAGGTTGCGGATTCCACATCAACCGTATTCCCGACTGCCGCTATTTTTCCATTGCTGTCAGCTTCCCGGTCACCTGACCATGCGATATCATAGACTTTTTCGTGCGTTACTCCACCCGTATCCACCCAACCTTTCACGACCTGAATCCGGTCCAGATTTGCCCCAATCGGGTCACGCAACGCCGCAACCAGAAAACTTGGCGATTTACCCTCTGGTGCTGATGCCAGATCGCTTCCCATAGGAACACCTTTCGCATATCCAATGGCGGATGGTTCCCGACTTCTCAAATCTGATTCGGTAAAATCATATCCACCAAAAAAGCGAACGGTGATGCGTGGGCCAGTGGTTCCATAAACTTCCTTCCGGTCCATTGCATCAAAGATAGATGCACGGGTATTTTCTTTTGCCCAGACTGCGGCCAGGCCAGATGCAACCTGCTGCCAGCTGAATAGCTCCCCATTTTCGGTTTTCATGAACGGGTGACTCAGGCGCTCGGGCGACGGTTCATACCCCGCATGCTTACCAAAGAAATTCTCCTCCTCGACCGCGGCCAGTGAGGTGTGGCTATCTGTGGCGCCCATCATCCCGAACTTGTACGGATTGGTTCCCAGCTTTTCCTCAAGTAACATGCCATTCTTCAATGCTTCCCGGGCATACTCGCCGGCAAGCATATCGTCCGTTTTAGCTTCGGACAGGTCGAGATTACCGACATCCCAGGTGCCGTAATCGGCAAATTCATCATCGGGGGACAAGAACGGGTGGGCCTCACCGTCTCCCTTAATTTGCGTCACTTCGTACATCCGTTCCCATTTAGCGCGCTGTTCCACATAAAACTTGTCGATCTTCCGACCCGTGTACTGAGCATCCATCGGGAACATCAGGCCGTTTGACAAGTTGCCGTTATGTGCAAACGTCATGGTCGCCCCGTTTGTTTTTTCTTCATAGGCTTCGAGATAGCTATAAAGATCTAAAGGGTCCGTGCTGCCCACCGGAGCCTGCGTTGTGTATGGCACAACCTGACGGGCACGGTCGGGTCCGTCACGGAATATGACATTGCGATGCATATTCCCACCTGCGACAAGTGAGGTCCATTCAAAGCCGATAAAAGCGGTGAACACACCGGGTTCATTGAATTCTTCAGCCGCATTTATCACGTTATCCCATACCGTAGCGTATCGCCGTGAGCCTGGAGAGTAGTTAGCGAACATCTCAGGATCAATCTTGCCCTGAGAAAATGTGCCGATCAGATCGAGCGCAGCATCAACGGCTTCCTGGCCACCCGCACGCATGCTATTGGACCAACGTGCGCCCTGTTCATAATTCGTAACAAGCGGTGAAGCGGCCAGTATATCGTCGATCATACCCATGCCGTCCGAATGGTCCGTAATAGCGAGCCAGTCAAGCGGTCTCGACAAACGAACGGGTTGTCCTGATGAAGCGACGACTTGTTCGCCGCGTGAAAAACGATAGGCTTCTCTGAGCCCTAACCGATTTCCAAAACCACCGGCATCCATAGACAAGGCCGTATGCAAATGACTATCACCCCAGAGAGGTCGTTCGGGAAAATCCCGGTCCGCATAAGGAGAATAGGGTTTTCCCCCCGGATAGAGTGAGTCCAGCTGCCCTTCACTGGCCTGATATTCCTGAGCAAAAGAAGTGCTTAAAGTAGAAAACAATACCACAGTCGACGCGGTTACAATTGCAGTTTTAATCAAAATTTACAACCCATTTTTAGTTAAATCACAAACCCTTTAATAAGGGCAGAAATGACGCTGAACTCTACCGTGTTAGTTAAGACACGTCAAACCATGCCATAACTCAAAACAGTTTTTAGGTTTTTAGGTTTTTTAGGTCTAGTACGTCGTTCATCGTAAAGCCTCACACTCATTCCGCACATGCTTAGCTCGAATTTATCTACCAAGCAAATTTTGGATAAATCTTAGACCAAACCGCGCGCCTTCACCTCCGGTAATATAGGCTTAATTCAAAAAGTCTTTCGGTTGAAATAAAGGAGTCGGCGTCTTATGACCTTGAGTCGATCCGAACAAGACACGTTGACTCAAACAGCACCAAGGTCAAAAAACTGACCCGCACTGGTGATACCCACTCGGCTCGCCCGTGTATTATCGACGTCATCACCCGCACTGCGGGTTTCCGTAAACTCCGCCAGCTGATAATAGACCGAGCGTAAAATCCGAGCCGTCAGTCCATCGCGAACCACCACGTAAGGAAGATGACTGTGGCTGCCTTCTCTTGGCTCGAGGCTGAGAGGGTGATCCCTGTCGATACGGACCACCTCATCCATATTAGTTCTTAAAAATAACTCGCGATTACTACCTTCACCTTTATGCTGAAGCTCCACCGCGTTAAAAGGCGCATCCTCTACCTTGATGCGATATTTAACTGGAGGAGTGACAAGAAAAAACTCATCATCTTCTTTTCTAAGAACAGTAGCAAAGAGCTTGGCAATTCGATGACGAGTAATTGGCGAACCCTGATAATGCCAAAGACCTCCCTCATCAATATTGATATCGATATCAACACATTTTTCAGGGTGCCATGTATCTATCGGCTGATCTCGGAAAGGTTTGATACAATCAAACAGGGAATGCACATTAACTTCGGCCTTAGTCATTAATCGTTTTTTTAACGAGGTAATTTAATGTTTTTCCGGAAAGAGCTTGCATCCACAATGCACCCCTCAATCTTTGGCTTTTACTGGGAAGGATGTGTGCTAAGCGCTGAGCCTAAAATTCGGGCTGTCACGTCTACCGCAGAGATGACCTCTTCGTATTGCATTCTCGTTGGGCCAATTACACCAAGAACACCCACTCGCTGATTGTCTATTTCATAGGGAGCCGCAATTACGCTGCAATCACGAAACGGTGCGTAACCGGATTCTTCGCCAATAAAGATATTGACTCCGTCCGCAAACATACTCTTTTGCAGCAAATCAAACAGCACCTGCTTGGTCTTGAACGTGTCAAACAAAGATTTCAGCTTATCGAGCTCCTGAAAATCGGGAATAGACAGCAAATTATGCTCACCGCTGACCAGAACATTTTCCACCGCTGAATCGTCGTCAAAAAACTGCCCCGCCATATTAACGGCCGTGCGCATTTCGCGATGCATACTATTTCGGTCGGATTTCATATGGGCTAACAACTGCGCCCGCACCCCATCCATTGATTTGCTGCTGTATTCCGTATTAAAAAAATTTGCCGCCTCTACCAGCTCAGAATCGCTATATTCCCGATGAGCCCCGAGTACTTTATTCTGCACCTGGCCGTCTTCGGTCACCAGGATAGCCAACACCCGTTGCTCTGAAAGTTTCAGGAACTCGATCTGTCGAATATGAGCCCGCTTTTGATCCGGAATAGAGACGATACCGGCAAAGGAAGTAATCTGAGACAGCATTTCAGTTGCCCCATTGAGTATGGTGTTCGGATCAGAAATCCCCTGAAAACGGTTCGACATTCGTTCAATAGCCTGAGCGTCAAGCGTACCCGCCTTTAGCAAACCATTGATGAAAAAACGATACCCTTTGGCCGTGGGTATACGTCCAGCGGAAGTGTGGGGAGCCTGAATCAATCCGTAGTCCTCAAGATCAGCCATTACGTTGCGAATAGAGGCTGAACTTAAGGCTAATTCCTCATGTTTAGCCAAAGTGCGCGAACCCACTGGAGACCCATCTTCGATATAATGGCGCACGAGGCCATTAAGCACAAGTTGTGCGCGATCAGTCAGGTCAGAAAATTCAGCTTCGGCCGACAATCCTGTTATCCGGGAGATGTATATAACGTAATGTATTCACTGGCTGTGACGCTAACAATGCAATGCCCTCCCTGTCAAGATTATTTTAGGGTTTACCCCATAATTACTCATGTATAATGACCGCCACAGGGCATTCCTGGCTCTAACGGACATTAATCTCCGGGATACACACAGATACGGATAACTGTTAACTACTTTTTACGTTATATTCAGGTAGAATTTAAACCGATATATTTACATAACCGACTGATCAAAAACCATATTATTGGGCTTCCAGTGGTTTCTTTAGGGATTTTGCAGTGACAATAAAAAACATCGGGCTCTTCGGGAAATTCAACGACAGCAGTGTCGCCGATGCTGTGAGAGAAGTCAGGGATTTTCTCGAAAGCAGGAATCTGTCGGTGCTTCTTGGCAGCACCACGTCTTCAGAAATAGAAGGCGATCGAGTCGATGATCAGGATCAATCACCAGGTGACCTTCTTGACCTCGCCATTGTTGTAGGAGGAGACGGCACAATGCTCAATGCGGCCCGATTATTGTCCGAATACGGCGTACCCGCTATCGGCATTAATCTTGGACGCCTTGGCTTTCTTACCGACATCCCGCTCAGCGACCTGAACAAAAGCCTGGAAGCGATTCTCCGGGGCAACTATTCAATCGAAGAGCGAACGATGCTGCAATGTCAGGTTATGAATGCGGGAAAGGAGGTCTTCAGCGGAATTGCCCTCAACGATATCGTAGTATCTAAAGGAAACACCGGGCGACTCATTGAATTTGAAATACGGGTTAACGGGCAACGTGCCAGCCATCCCAGAAGTGACGGGATTATTCTTTCAACCCCCACCGGATCAACCGCTTACGCGCTGTCTGCGGGAGGACCGATCATATATCCGGGCTTGCCCGTAATAAGTATGTCACCAATCTGCCCACACACGCTGAGCAACCGACCTATCATTCTCGATGAAAATGCCCGAATACAGGTTACCTCAATCAAGACGCATGAGTCTCCGGCAAATCTCACGCTGGACGGCGTACTGTGTTGCCAAATTCACGGCAGCGAAGATGTCAACGTCTCCCGAGCCCCCAGAAAACTTCAGCTCATTCGCATAGAAGGTTTCAACTATTTCGAAACCTTGCAGTCCAAACTTGGCTGGCAACCCTGATTAAACCTGTTAAATGATTGACTGGCTCGAAATCAAGCAGTTCGCCATTGCCGAACACGTTGAGATTGAATTTGATGATCGATTTACTACGGTTACCGGAGAAACCGGTTCCGGCAAGTCGCTGATTGTCGATGCCATTGACATCCTGGTCGGCCATCGATCGGACAGCAGTTATATTCGCCACGATCAGGATACCGCAGAACTTCAGGCGGGTTTCCAGCTACAGGATAACCATCCTGCACATAAATGGCTAAAGCAGAACGAACTCGACAATGACGGGGAATGTATTCTTCGTCGAGTGCTCCGTCGTAATAAATCAAGCAGAAGCTATATCAACGGGAGTGCCGCTACGGTATCGCAACTTAAGGAGTTAGGTAATCATCTGATTGATATCCATGGTCAGAATGAACATCATTCGCTGCTCCAACGGTCTGTCCAACTTAAGCTGCTTGACTATGCCGCGGATAATGAAAAATCTGTCGAGGCCATTTCTCTTCGCTACGAAGCTCTGACCACAATTGCAAAAAAAATTGCCCGCCTGCGCAATGAAAGCTATTCCAGTCAGGAACGCGCGGATATGCTTCGGTTCCAAATCGATGAACTTGCAGACCTTATGCCCTTAGAAGGCGAATGGCAGACACTTTCTGCAAGCCATAAAAAGCTCAATCACCAACAGGAACTGTCTACCGGAACACAGCATGTTGCCAATATACTGGAAAAAGCAGGCGCCGACGGAAATCAGACCAACGTCAACGATCAACTTCTGCAATGCATTAACCAACTTGATCAGTTATCCCAATATGCCGAAGACCTCAAGGGCGTCTCGGCTATGCTTAACGAGGCGCAGTTAAATATCCGCGAAGCCGCCGATCAATTGCGCCCATTTTATATGGATAGTGTCGTCGACCCCGAGCAAATACAGAAAATCGAGACCCGGTTTTCGCTTTATCATACTCTTGCACGAAAACATCGCACCCAGCCCGAACTTTTGTTGGATCATCTGCAATCCATGAAGCAGGAACTGATAAGCGTTACCAATCCAGAATCAGAAATTGCCGCTTTAGAAATCCGGTATCAAAGCGAACTGGAAAAATATCAGAAGCTCGCTGGATCGCTGACTAGATCACGGAAAAGCACAAGCAAACGATTATCCGCTGAAGTAACTGATATCATGCAAGAACTTGGACTTAAAGGGGGAAAATTTGCTATCACCCTTCGCCCCGTTGAATCCGTGGAACCCACACGCTATGGAAATGAATCAGTTGAGTTTCTGGTCACCGGAAATCCGGGAATGCCTCTGCAGCCTCTCGGGAAAGTGGCGTCAGGAGGAGAGCTGTCACGTATTTCACTGGCTATACAGGTAATTCTGGCCAATAAAGCCCAGGTTACCACTCTCATATTTGACGAAGTCGATGTCGGTATTGGTGGTGAAATTGCTAACGTTGTCGGTCAGAAATTGCGCATTCTCGGGGAAACCAGTCAGGTAATTTGCGTCACTCACCTTTCCCCGGTTGCTGCCAGAGGACACCAACAGATCAGTGTCAGCAAAAACAAGAGTGCCAAGATGAAAACCCAGGTGTTAAAACTCACTCCGGCGCAGCGGGTTGAAGAAATAGCGCGTATGACAGGTGGGGATACCATAACTGAACAATCCCTTGCTCACGCGCAGGCAATGCTAAAATCGGCATGACTTTTCCATTATGAAGGCGTTAGAAGAAACCCACCGCAAAAAGAAAAACCCGCCTCTAAGACCTGCCACGCTGGACGACGTACCCGGGATTTACCGCCTCCTTGCAGTTTACAGTGAACTCGGAGTTCTTTTACCTCGACCCGAATCTGATATCTTTAACTCATTGCGTGATTTTTACGTGATAGAGGCTAACGGAAAAATTGTCGCCTGCGCAGCGCTTCTGATTTACACCAATGAGCTCGGTGAAATACGGAGCCTCGCTGTCGATCCAGAGCATCATAAAAAAGGACTTGGACATCAATTGGTTAATCAGATAGAAACCGATGCCAAAGCCCTTGGGTTGACCAAACTAATGGCGTTGACCTATGTGGTGGCGTTTTTTGAACGTTTACAATTCAACGTTGTTGATATGAGCGAATTACCCGAAAA